>NZ_KV817343.1:213446-230412 GCF_001814615.1 Streptococcus sp. HMSC078H12
GCGAAACGGACTTAAAGTCACAAAAATAAAAACTAGATTCTAAATAGAATCTAGTTTTGATGGGGAACTAATTTAATAGGACCACTTAATCTTCTTTACGACGTTTGAAGAATCCTACAAAGGCTGCAAAAATCATTGAAAGAAGTCCAATAAATCCAGCATTGCTAGTGTGCTCACCAGTTTGTGGCAACTCAGCTTGAGGCACTACAGGAACTTCAGTATCTGGAGTTGGTGTAGTTGGTGGTGTCACTGGAGTTGGAGGAGTAACAGGTGTTGGTGGTGTTTGAGGAGTAGTCGGTGGTGTTGGTGGTACCACGTGAGACTCTCTCTCAACGACATAGTTCTTGTGCCATACAACACTTGGTTTTTCAGGAGTTTTAGGTTCTACTGGTTTAGCAGGAACTTCAACTACTTTTGGTGTTGGTGGCGTTGGTGCCGTTGGACCTGTTGGTGGTGTTGGTTCAACCGGTTTTTCTGGAACTTCAACCACTTTTGGTGTTGGTGGCGTTGGTGCCGTTGGACCTGTTGGTGGTGTTGGTTCTTGTGGTTTACCAGGAACTTCAACTACCTCTGGAGTTGGTGGCGTTGGTGCCACTGGCTCTTTTGGAGGGGTTGGTGGTGTTGGTTCTTGTGGATTGATACCAACTGTTTTAACGACTGGTTTAACCGGTGCTGTTGGTGGTGTTGGTGCCTTAGGTTCTTCAGGTTTTTCACCCGGATTCTTAGGCAAACCAAGGTTAGAGTTGATTGCGAACCAGTAAACTGTTGGTGCACCATCAGCATTTGCACCATCAGCAGTAAATACCAAGTGACCATTAGTCATCTTGATACCTGCACCTCCATAGTAGAGGTAAGGTGAATCAGCGTTATCCCAACCTGTCAATTCTGATGTTGTCTCACCATTAAAGACTGCACCATGGTCAATGTATTGGTTATCATTGACTGATGTTACTTCTTTAGTGGCAGCATCATAAGTAACTGATGATTTTGGAATAGCGATAAATTGGTTATCACCAATATTTACATATTCTTGGTGGCGTGTTGATTGGTATTTTTTCTTAGGTGTGAATGTAATCAAACTAGTTTCAGCAGAAACGCTGTATGAACCAATAACATCATCTTTATCACCAAACGTATAATCTTGGTTACCAAGAGCGTGTCCATTACCGCTACCTGAAGCATTAAGAGTTGTTACATCAGATGGAATTTCACGTGAGACAACCCATTCTGAACCATTCCAGTCAGTGATAGGAACCACTACCTTAAGTGGGTTCTCATCTGAAATGTTAACTGTAGCTCCACCAAAATCTGCATAACCAGATTTTGTAACAACTTCACCGTTTTGGATTGCCAAAGTAGAACCATCTGCGTAAGGATTGTAAGTACCGCGAACAGTATTACCATTAACGTCTTTCGCTTCTACTGTAAGTGGACGTGGGCGCTCAGATGTTTCAACATATGCTGCACCGTTCCAGTGGTTAAGTGAGTTAAGTGCTACGATAGCATTACGCTCACTAAGGTTGAACATTTTACCATCTTTATCGTAAAACTCAACATCTACAGCTACTTTAACTGGTTTATCTTGATCAGTTGATGCTCCAACTGTCATAGTTACTGTTGGATCCTTACTGATTTTCGCGATACCTTTTCCGTCGTTTGATGGAAGGCTAACGATTTCGTAACGGTATACAACACGTTTGATTGCTGATGCTTCATTTTCAACAAGCATGCTTGATTGGTTCAAGCCATCATAAGTAACAACAAATTTGTCACCTTCTTTAACTTGAATCCACTCGTCTTCAGTATTTGTCCAAGGGCTATTTGAAACAATGTCAGATGCTTGTAACTTGTTAGAGTCATATTGGAAAACATTACTTGTGTTAAGACGCTCTTGTGCTTCTTTTGTCAAGTAGTTGCTTACACCTTCAACTTTGTGTGTCGCATCGTTTTCACGTTGGAAAGTCAATTCTTGAACAACTTCAGCATCTTTAAGGTTACGATATACAGGATCATTCATGTATTTATCGTAAGCTGTTTTAGCATCTTGGTATTGTTTAAGTGCTGTTTGGTAGACAGCTAATTTGTTTTGATACTCAAGGTACTCTTGGTCATATTTAGCTTTTTGCTCATTGTAGACAACCAAGGCTGCTTCGTATTTAGCTTTAGCATCTGCATTGTATTTTTCAATAGCTTGTTTTGTTTCAAGATCTGCTTCATAAGCTGTTTTCTTAGCGTTATAAAGTTCAAGATTCTTGTCATATGCTACTTTTTCTACATCATATTTAGCTTTTGCTTCATTGTATGCTGCTAGCTCAGTTTGATATTTAGCTTCAGCTTCAGCGTTACGTTTTTCAGTAACAACTTTTTCAGCTACTTTATTATCATAGTTAGCTTTTTCAGCATTGTATTTAGCTTTATCGCTATTGTACTGAGCAAGGGCTGCTTCATAATCAGCTTTTGCTTGGTTATATGTTACCAATTCTGCTTGGTATTTAGCTGCAGAAAGCGCATTTTCTTTATCAGCGGCTTCTTTTTCTGCTACCTTAGCATCATAAGTAACTTTCTTAGTCTTGTACTCTGAAAGAGCTGAGTCATAAGCTTGCTTAGCAATTTGGTATTGCTCTGAAGCTTTATCATAAGCTGTTTTTTCAGTATCGTATTTAGCCTGAGCTTCAGCATTTGTTTTATCAGCAAGTGCTTTCTCAGCTAATTTGGCATCATAGTTTGCTTTTGCTTTATCATAGTCAGCTTTATCTGACTTGTATTGTTCTTTAGCCGCTTTATAATCAGAAACGACTGTATTGATTTTCTCTGCTTGTGATTTATTATCTGCAGCAGCTGCTTCAACAGTTTCTTTGGTTTGAGCAGGTTCTTCCTTAACCTCAACCCCTTCGTTAGTTGCAGCTGTTTTTGCAGCTTCTAAGCTTGTATTTGTTACTTCACTTGTTGTAACAGTTGTGTTGCCTTCTTCAGTAACGTTAACAACTTTCTTTTCAGTTGAATCTGCTACGGCAGAAGTGCTTTCTTCAACAGCATCTGTTGCTTCAACTGCTGGTGTTGCTGAATCTGTAGTTGTTGCTACTTCATCAGCGCTAGCATTTGAAGCTCCTACTGCAAGAACTGCAGTCCCCAAAAGAACAGAAGCCGCACCAAGGCTAGACTTTCTGAGTGAATAACGTTGTAATTCCTTTTTCCCCATTTAAATTACGTCCTTCTATATTTAGTTATGTTCATATTCTAACAAAAGAAAGAACCATGTCAATTTGAGATATCTCATAAAAACACGCATTCCTTTAAATTCGATTAGATTCTTAAATTCAAATACTTTTTAATATCAAAACATTTGATAGAAAAAACCCTATTATTAATAGGGTTTACGTTACAAATAGGCGGTTTAATTTTATAATATCTAATCCGATTAGCTTTAATGTTTTTTTATTGAAAAGATTATGAAAAACAATCAACTATAAGCTTTCATTTTACTTTTCATAGTGATATTCAGCTTTAGGATAGCTATTTCACCTAAATCATGTCCTCTCGTTTGTCCTATTAGTTTTAACATTCAAACTTATTCAGTTCGTTAAAGAGCAAATAATAGGTAACAAAAAAAGACTAGACTGTCTTGCATGGCAAAACAACCTAATCTTTGATTTTATCTTATTAATGTTTACGTTTACGAGCTGACCATAGTCCTGTAAGGGCCATTGAAAGCAAGCCTAGACCTGTTACAGATGCTAATTTTTGGTTAGAGTCACCTGTTTCTGGCAATACGGCGCTATTAGTTCTTGCTGTTTCTTGCTTATCAACTACAGAAGAAGTTGGTGTAACGCTTGGTCCTGTAGGTGTTCCAGGAGTTTTTGGTTTTTGAGGAGTTGGTGGCGTCGTTGGTACTGGACGTGTTACTCGCTCAACAAGATAATTTTTATGCCATTTTACCTTTGGAGCTACAAGTTCTTTAGGTGAAACAGGTTTATTAGGAACATTAACTGTGACCATAGTTGGTGGTGTTGGAGCTGTTGGCTCTGTTGGTGGCGTTGGTTTTGTTGGCTCACCAGGTACCTCTACAACTACAGGTGTAGGTGGAGTCGGAGCCTTAGGTTCTACTGGAGCCGTAATCTTACGTGGCTCTACTGGCACTTCAACTAAAGCTGGAGTTGGTGGCGTTGGAGCTTTTGGTTCTGTTGGTGCCTTAGGTTCCTCTGCATCAACTGTAACCACAGTGTAGTTAGGTTCTGTCGGTGGCGTTGGCGCTTTAGGTTCTTCTGGTTTGCTTGGTTCCGCTGGAACTTCAACAACTGTAGGAGTTGGTGGCGTTGGAGCCTTAGGCTCTGTTGGAGCTTTTGGCTCCTCAGCATCAACTGTAACAACTGTATAGTTAGGTTCTGTTGGTGCCGTAGGGGCTGTTGGCGGAGTTGGTTCTGTTGGTACCGCTGGAAGAACTTCCAATGTAATCGTTGGTGGTGTTGGAGCCTTTGGTTCTTCAGGAGCTGTTGGCTCTTTTGGCGCTTCACCTGGATTTTTTGGAATACCAACATTTGAGTTAATCGCAAACCAGTAAACTGTTGGTTGACCAGCAGCATTAGCCCCATTAGCCGTAAATACCAAGTGACCATCAGCCATCTTCAAGCCTGCTCCACCATAATAGAGATATGGAGAAGATGGATTATCCCAACCTTCAAGAGTCGTTGAAGATTCACCATTAAAGATAGATCCATGTTCAATGTATTGGTTATCTTTAAACGATGTCACCTCTTTTGTAGCAGAATCATAAGAAACACTTGAATTTGGAATTGGAATGTATTTATTGTTTCCAACATTTACAGATTCTTGGTGCTCTACATTTTCAAATTTCTTCTTAGGAGTAAAGATGATACGTCCTGAAGTTGGATCAATCGTATAAGAACCGATAACATCATCTTTACCGTCTAATGTGAACTCATCTGTTCCGATAGAGTGACCATTCCCAGCACCTGAAGCATTGACTGAAGTCGCGTCAACAACGGTTTCTTCACTAACTGTAAATTCACTACCATTCCACGTTGCTTTTTGTGCCACAATCTTGATTGGATTTTCAGCAGAGATAGTGACATCAGCAGTACCAAAGTCAACAGTTCCATTTTTAACAACAACTGCATTGTTTTCAATGCTCATTGATGAACCATCTGCATAAGGATCCCAAGTTCCACGAACAGTGTTACCATCTTTATCTTTGGCTTCTACTGTAAGGGCACGAGGTTTATCCCCACTATCTACATAAGAAGCACCTGTCCAGTGGTTAAGAGAGTTCAAAGCAACAATCGCATTGTGCTGTGTCAAATCAAACTTATTGCCATTACCATCATAGAATTCAACATCTACAGCAACTTTAACTGGTTTATTTTGGTCTGTTGAAGCACCGACTGTTAGTGTTACAGTTGGGTCTGAGCTAACGGCTGCAATTCCTTTACCGTCATTTGATGGAAGACTCAAAATTTCATAGCGATAAATCACGCGCTTGATTGGATGCATATCCGTATTTTCACGCATGCTTGACTGATTCAAGTTATCATAAGTAACAACAAAATTATCGCCTTCCTTAATTTGAATAAATTCAGTTTCATTATTGGCCCAAGGACTAGTTGCTACAATATCTGAAGCTTCCAATTTATTGGAATCATACTGATGTACATTGCTAGTATTCAAACGAGCTTGAGCATCACGAGTGAGATAAGCACTGATGCCATTGATGGTATGAATGGCTCCACCTTCACGTTGGAAGGTCAAATCTTGAACAGTTTCTACATCTTTTAGATCTTGGAAACCATTATCATTCATGTACTTATCATAGGCTGCTTTAGCATCTTTGTACTGTGCCAAAGCTGTTTGATATTCAGCAAGTTTTGTTTGGTAGGTAGCAAAGTCTTTGCCGTATTGTTCTAGGTCTACATTGTATTTTGCAAGCTCAACTTCATACTTAGCTTTTGCAGCATCTTCTTCTGCTTTAATGGCAACAAGTTGATCATAGGCTGCTTTATCTTTATCGTATTGTGCTTTCTTAGCTTGGTATTCTTGTAAATCTTTATCGTATTGTGCTTTAGCTGCATTATAAACAGCCATTTCTGCATCATACTTGGCTTTAGCTTCCGCATTTGCTTTATCAGTTGCTGCTTTTTCAGCTACTTTGGCATCGTAGGCTGCTTTAGCAGTCTTGTAGGTAGCTAAATCAGTTTGATATTTTTCGTAAGCCGTATTGTAAGCAGCAAGATCATTCTCATATTGCTCTTGAGCAGCCTTATCAGTAATTTCTGCTTGTGTTTTCTCAGCTACTTTAGCATCATAGGCTGCTTTTTTCGTATTGTATTCAGCTAGAGCGGCATCATACAAAGCCTTATTTGTCTTATATTCAGACAAGGCTGCTTCGTAAGTGACCATTTCCGCATCATACTTAGCTTTAGCTTCTGCATTAGCTACGTCAGCTGCTGCTTTTTCTGCTACTTTAGCATCGTAGGCGGCTTTGGCAGTCTTGTAGGCAGCTAAATCGGTTTGATATTTTTCGTAAGCGGCATTATAAGTAGCTAAATCTTTCTCATACTGCTCTTGAGCTGCCTTGTTTTCGATTTCTGTACGAACTTTTTCAGCTACTTTAGCATCATAAGCTTCCTTCTCAGCATCATATTTTGCCTTGTCTTTGCTGTACTGAGCCATAGCAGCTTCATAGTTCTTCTTAGCAGTTTCATAAACAGCCAACTGTACCTTGTAATCAGCTTCTGACTTAGCATTAGCTGCATCGGCAGCTGCTTTTTCTGCTACTTTAGAATCATAAGTTAATTTTTGAGTATTATACACTTCCAATGCTGCATCATAGGCTTTTTTATCAGCTTGGTATTTAGCTAAACCTTTTTCATAAGCAGCTTGATCAGTATCATACTGTGCTTTAGAAGCAGCGTTTGCTTTATCAGCTGCTGCTTTTTCGGCCACTTTAGCATCGTACTCAGCCTTAGCCTTATCATACTCAGCTACTTCTTTTTTGTGGCTTTCTTTTGCTTTCTGATAATCAGAAACAACCGTATTAATCTCTTTTGATTGAGCTTGATTGTCAGCAATAGCACCCTCTAGGGATGTATGTGTTTGAGGTGCAGTTTCTTCGACTTCTACCCCTTCTTTTACCGCAGAAGTTTTAGCATCCTCAAGACTATCAGTTGTAACAACACTTGTTGTTACAGTGGTATTTCCTTCTTCTTTGACAGAAACAACTTGCTTCTCTGAATGATCAACAGTCGTTGCCGGATCGGCAGCAGTATCTGTTAGCACAGAAGCACTAAGTGGTGTATCAGTAGCAGCTGAAGTTGAAACCTCATCTGCATGTACACCAGTTGCACCCATCGCAAGAATTGTTGTACCCAAAAGAACAGAAGCAGCTCCAAAGCTATACTTCCTGATTGAAAAACGTTGTGAATCTTTTCTTCCCATATCACAAATTTCCTTCTAAATTTTCTTAACACCTAAAGTCTATCACTTTTAAACTTTCTGTCAATGGAATTGTCTTAATATTTTAAAAAAATTACACTCATTTTCAATTTGTAAGTATTATTTAATTGATTCTTTAGTTTAAAAGGATAGCTACCTTAATTTTATATGTTACTTCTTCTGAAAATTAGAATTAAATTGTATAATATAAGCTTTATATTAAAGTTTTGTTAATTATTTTTGCGACTCTTTTTGTTAAAGTATCAAAAAGAGCCCCAAGGGGCTCAAATCTTTATATCATTTGGACATGTTCTAAATGTTGCTTCATTGATTTGATAACAATACCTAAAGACAATTCACGCTCATATATCAGAAATCATTGACTTAAGATTTTTTTGACCAAGGCCTTCAAATCTGGAACTACTTCTTCCATAAACCATGGATTTTTGGCTTGCCAAATATTATTTCGTGGAGAGGGATGAACGAGAGGGAAAAACTCAGGAAGGTAATCTTTGTAATTCTTAACTGTATCCGTTAATTTTGCCGATGATTTTTGATGTAAATAGTAACGCTGTGCATAGTTACCTACTAAAATCGTCAATTGAATATCAGGAGCTAAAGCAAGAACTTTCTCATGCCACTTGTCTGCAAATCCTTTGCGAGGAGGTAAATCACCTGATTTCCCATGACCTGGGAAATAAAAATCCATTGGTACAATAGCAAACATGCCAGATTCATAAAATTCTTCGCGTGAAACCCCCATCCAATCCCTGAGATTATCACCGCTAGGATCATTCCAGTAAAGGCCGGACTCTTGGGCACGAATACCAGGAGCTTGGCCTACGATATTAATTCGTGCCGTTTTTGGAATGGTAAACAAGGGTTTTATTCCTTGTTCCGTAAAAGATTTATTTTGTTCATCGGACATGATTGCTTGTGTTAATTCTTCAAGTGTTTCCATATTTTCCTCCTCAAAAAAGAGACAAAACTGTCTCTCTTTTTTATTTGATTAACTCATAGATAGCTTCTGCATAAATGGCAGCTGCACGGTACAAGTCTTCGACCTCAGTGAACTCATTTGCTTGGTGCATCGTGTTGACATAACCAGGGAACATAGCTCCATAGGCAACACCACGTTTGAGGAGACGTCCAAATGTTCCGCCACCAATAATTTGTTCATGACCTTTAAGGCCTGTTTGTTTCTCATAGACTGAAAGAAGAGTCTCTACCATAGGATCATCAACTGGTACATAGTGTGGCACATGACCATGTTCTGAGAGACTAACCGCCTTAGGACCTTCGAGTTTTTCAAGATCAGCCTTAATAGAGTCCGTATCAACCCCTTGAGGATAGCGGAAATTCAGAGCAATCGTATTATCTTCAGATTCCTTAGCGAAGTTAAATACACCAGCATTCATGGTCAATTCACCCATCTTAGGGTCTGTATAGGCAAGGCCTGTCTTTTCAGCGAAGAAATCCTTATGAAGTGTTTCAGCAATTAAATCCAAATACGTTTTAGCATTGCCTTGGAAATCAAATTGACTAAGGAAGAGTGCCAAGTATGTTGCCCCATTAATACCATTTTGAGGCATCATACCATGAGCTGATTTCCCATGAATAGTCACATGAAAAACACCTGCTTCTTCGGTCACTTGACCAGTTACTTCTTGTTCCGCAACAAAGTCTGCTAATTTGCCCTCAAGTTCTTGCAAAGTGATAGGTCCAGTAAAATCTGCACTTGCTGATTCAGGAACCATATTTTCACGCAAACCACCATTAAAGGACACAAGACTAAAGTCCCCATCATTTTGACCTTCAAAATGGAGATAAGCTGTAATATTTCCCTTTTCACCATTGATGATTGGAAATTCTGCATCAGGTGAAAAACCAAAATCAGGATCTTTCAATCCATTATGAGCGAAGTAATATTCCATATCGCCCCAACCAGATTCTTCATCAGTACCAACAATGAATCGCACACGCTTAGATACTGGAAGCTCGAGTTCTTTAATAATTTTCAAGGCATAGTAACAAGCCATTGTTGGGCCTTTATCATCTGATGACCCACGGGCATAAAGTTTACCGTCTTTGATTACAGGTTCATAAGGATCTGTATCCCAACCACTACCAGCTGGAACCACATCCAAGTGGGCAAAGATACCCAAAACTTCATCACCTTGACCAAATTCAAAGTCACCAGCATAATTATCAATATTACGAGTTTTATAGCCATCACGTTCTGCTAAAGCAAGAAAATGTTCCAAAGCTTTTACTGGTCCAGGACCAAATGGGTGCTTATCATCAACCTTACTGTCATCACGTTCTGAGTTAATACGCAAAAGACCAAAAAGGTCCTCCATCAAAGCATCTTTGCGCTTATCAACTTCGGCACGAAAATCAATTGTCATAATTTACTCCTTACTGTCTCTAGTTAGCATTATTTTACCATTTTTAGTAAGAGTTTTCATCCCTTATAAACAAAGCCAATAAAAAATGCAATCACTTACCTATCATCACAAGACACCTTACCATTTTGAATAGCATGTGAAACATTTCCTAAATCAGGAATGATCGAATCAAAAGTAATACTATTACTTTCAACTAGGAATGCTTTCTCTTAGCTACCGGCCTCTTTTTACTTTAGGCTTTACTATTGAAATCATTCGCATTGTAGCATTACGATAATATCATTACAAGAATTTCCATAAATTTTAGAATATTCTCTTAATTAATGCTATAATAGGACTATCAAAACTAAGGAGATGCATTATGCCATTTGTAAAAATTGATCTCTTTGAAGGTCGTACTGAAGAACAAAAAATCGAACTTGCACGTGAAGTTACTGAGGTTGTATCACGTGTTGCAAAAGCTCCTAAAGAAGCTATTCATGTTTTCATTAACGATATGCCAGAGGGAACTTACTACCCACATGGTGAAATGAAAAAGAAAAACTAATCATCATTAAGCAGTCACATCCGTGGCTGCTTTTAATATTAAAAGAACTGGAGAGAAACTCCAGTTCTATACTTAGATTATAGTTGGTAATTCGTCATCGTCTTCAAAATTCTCTACGGCTTCTTCACCAGGCAATGGTTTTTGCAGTTTTCCCAAGATAAAGCGTGAGATGGGACCAACTACTAGAAAATTAAGTGGTAAGGCCATGATAACATTTGTCAACCAAGCACGGCCATAGGATGAGAGCGTCACCGACTGACCGTTGTACACTAAGCCATAGAGCGACATAAAGGTTACCATGAATAGCGCCATGGTTCCAGAAATTGCTAAAATCTTCGCCCATCGTTTATCATGGGCTTTTACTTTATGTAAAATTGCAAATGCAATTGTCTTGGCTAGTGGTCCTACCAAAAGCATATCCAGTAAGAAAGCAACTACAAATCCAGGAAGATAACCTTGGAAAAAGTGACCCCAAGCAAAGGGAACAACTCCAGTCCAATCAAGGATAAGAAGATTCCAGAGACTCATCCCACAGACCATCATTCCACACATTAAAATCGTAAAAAGCAAAGCTTCTTTAAAATTACGAGGCATTAAAATTCTCCATTTCTAAAACTTCTCTCTCAGCATATCAAAAATTTTTATTCCTCGTAAGTTAAATTTCTCTCATGAAAACGTATTATTTTAGGAAAGTTTCCATTTCTGTATATCTCGGTTTCATACCTAAACGTTCGTAAAAACGTAGAGCACCCGCATTATCATTCCATACGTGAAGTGTCATATTATAACAACCTAACTCCTTAGCATAGTCCAAGGCAAATTGATAAAGCTTCTCTCCCAATTTTTGACCTCGAGCCTCCTTATCAACGCATAAATCATCAATAAAAAGAGTCTTAACAGCCTTTAGTGGACCATTATTATCAGATACTTCTTTAATCATTAAGAACAGATGGCCTAAGATACGGCCTTCTTCATCCTCATATACAAAAATAGGTTTAGTTTGATCATTAATCACTGCTTCTAACTCTACATCTGTAAATTTACTGCCTTCTGACTTAAAAACATCAGGGCGTGCATGATGATGCACTAGAAGAATCTGTCCCAATAGCTTCTGTAATCTTGGAATATCTTCTGCTCTTGCTAAACGAATCATAATTACCTCCATAAAAAAAGATGGGTACAACCCATCTTAATTCTTATTTACCAAGTTTTGCTTTAGCTGCATCTGCAAGAGCTGTGAAAGCAGCTGCATCGTTAACTGCCAAATCAGCAAGCATTTTACGGTTAACTTCGATTTCAGCCAATTTCAAACCGTGCATCAATTGTGAGTATGACAAACCGTTCAAACGAGCTGCCGCATTAATACGTGTGATCCAAAGTTTACGGAAATCACGTTTCTTTTGACGACGGTCACGGTATGCATAGTAGTAAGAGTTCATTACTTGTTCTTTTGCAGTACGGAACAAGATGTGTTTTGCACCATAGTAACCTTTAGCAAGTTTCAATACACGTTTACGACGTTTGCGTGATACAACGCCACCTTTAACACGAGCCATTTATATATTCCTCCGAATTAATTCTAGTTTAGTTAATTTGTAATGCTTTTAGCGAATTAACGCATTTGTGAAAGCATTGATTTGATACGTTTAAAGTCACCTGAATGTACCATTGACGCTTTACGAAGGTGACGACGTTGTTTTTTAGTTTTACCGTGGAAACGGTGAGATGTGAAGGCACGGAAGCGTTTCAATCCACCTGAACCTGTACGTTTGAAACGTTTAGCTGATGCGCGGTGTGTTTTTTGTTTTGGCATTTTAAAATTCTCCTCTTAAAATAGTGTTAGTTTGACAATTATTTTTTGTCAGGAATTGGTGCAAGTTGCATGAACATTTGACGTCCATCCATCTTCGCTCTTTGCTCAATAATCGCAATATCTTGCGTTTTTTCAGCAAATTCCGCCAAGACCTTAGCTCCGATTTCTTTGTGAGTAATCATACGACCTTTGAATCGGATAGAAACTTTAACCTTATTTCCTTTTTCAAGGAACTTACGGCCGTTACGAAGTTTAGTTTCAAAGTCACCTTTATCAATAACTGGACTCAAACGAACTTCCTTAACGGTAACAACGCTTTGTTTCTTACGTTGTTCTTTTTGTTTCTTTTGATACTCAAATTTGAACTTACCATAGTCCATAATCTTCGCAACAGGTGGCGTAGCTTGTGGTTGGATGAGAACCAAGTCAACATTTGCATCATCTGCAATAGCTTGCGCTTCTGACAATGGTTTAATTCCCAATTGTTCACCATCAAGACCAACAAGACGAACTTCGCGAACGCGAATTTCATCGTTAATGAATAGATCTTTCTTAGCTATGATCTTCACCTCTTTATTTTTTTAGAGAAAAACAAAGCGGACTTGATATACAAGCCCGCACACATAATATCCCTAAAGGGATTTGACATGTTGGGCCAGACAACCTAAGTCGCAAGGCGAGAAGTTCTCACTTCTGCTTTTCTCATTGTTAATAGTATAACAAGTGAGTCATCCTTTGTCAATAATTTTTTTTGCTTTTTCTTGAATAAATTCCACAACACCATCAATAGATACACCTGTAGTGTCAAAAGTGATGGCATCTTCCGCTGGTTTAAGAGGTGACACCTTACGATGGCTATCTTTATAGTCACGTTCAGCAATTTCTTTTTTTAGAGTCTCAAGATCAGCAGGAATTCCTTTTTCGATATTTTCCTTATAACGACGTTCTGCACGTTCATCAACTGAAGCAATCAAGAAAATTTTGAGTTCTGCATCAGGCAAAACCACAGTACCAATATCACGTCCATCCATGATAATAGCACCATCTTGAGCAATACGTTGTTGTTGCGCAACCAGTTCTTGGCGCACCTCAGGAATAGCTGCTACCCAAGAAACATTATTTGTGACCTGGTTATCACGAATGGGGTGTGTAATATCAACATCACCAACATAAACTTGCTGACTACCATCTGCAGCTTTTCCGAATGAAATCGGATGTTGAGATAGTTGCTCCAAAATTTCTGGTACATTTTCCTCAGTCAAACCATTCTGCAAGGCCAAATAAGTTGCAGATCGGTACATAGCACCTGTGTCAAGATAAGTATAGCCAAGATTTTTTGCAATAATCTTGGCTACTGTACTTTTTCCACTTGACGCAGGACCATCAATAGCAATTCTAATATCTTTCATGATGTTCCTTTGCTTTTAAAATTATTGAACGTTAACCACATCACCTGGGTTAGCATACCAGTAACCACTTGTCATGTGATCAGGGTTAAGACGTTCCAACTCATCTACAGAGATACCTGCACGTGCAGCGATAGAACCAGCACCTTCACCAGATTGAACAACAATTGATGAACCATCTGCTGCTGCCGTAGCACTTGATGGTGCTGTCTCAGCTGACTCAGTTGCATCTTCTTTTACTACATGTTTAGAAGAGCTTGATGCTTTAGTTGAAGATGATTTCTCTTTTGAAGATTTTTCTGTATTAGATTTCTCACTTTCCTCATCTTTGTTTGAGTCTTTCTTGCTAGATGAAGATTTAACAACTTTGCTAGTTGATGATGAGTAGAATCCAGATGATTCCTTAGATTCCGCAGTTTTGTTTCCACCGACATTTGAAGTATAGAAAACAAAGAACAAAATACATACAACAATAACAAAGAATAATCCAAGCAAGACTGTCAAGAATGATGAATTAATGAAGCCACCACCTTTTTCGCGTTTTTCATCAGAAGGAGTTACATCCTCTTCTTCTTCATAATCCTCAAACTCATCTTCATCATCTAGAAAATCAGCGTCAACTACTTCTTCCAACTCTTCGTCAGAAACCTTATCTTCCCATGGTTTTTTACTCATGATATTCTCCTTGTAAAAACAATAAATCTATTTTAAAATAATACTATGAAAGTATCATTAATTCCAGAAAAATGTATCGCTTGTGGTTTGTGCCAAACCTACTCTCCCGTCTTCGATTATGATGACGAAGGTATTGTTAGGTTCAGAGATAGCGACCAACTCAATCAAATTATTGAAAACACCCCTGAGACTTTGACTGCTGTCAAGTCTTGTCCCACTAAAGCCCTTATTTGCGAAGTTTAAGCTTGAGGGCTTTTTTTGATTCCTCATAAAAGGCAAAGTAATCAAAGTTAGTCATATGATCCAATAGCTCTACCTCACCTTTGAAATCAGGGTGAAGCGCTAAAGCATCTAAGAAATATTTCTTTGGCCACTTTCTCATATAAAACTGACGTTTTTTACCATTTTTAAAAATAAGGCTCAAGCCAGTTTTAATAACTTCGACTTTTTCAATATCACTAATTTTCACTTTGCGTGGTTTAAAAATATTGAAAGAAACAATACGCAGAATCCCATGATCTTCAATAATAAAGTAACGATGGAATCCTAAACCAAACAAGGCAACGAAAATAGTGAAGAGCATCAAAATATGTGAGGGCACCGAGTACAACTCGAACAGAAGGGCCGCCGCAATAAAGATTGGCGTGATGGCTAAAGACCAGTAGATGATTAGCCAAGATAATTCGGGTTGCCAATGGTAACGATACTTGCCGAAAATTTTAATCATCTCAGCACCTCCATTACTTCTAATTTTACCATAAAATCAGTATTTAGCAAGCTCTATTAAGGTTTACTGACAATTCCAAGAATAACATCTACGGCTTTTTCCATTGTCTGTAAGGAAACAAACTCATATCGACCATGCATATTTTCGCCCCCAGCAAAAAGGTTTGGAGTTGGAATGCCCATGAATGAAATTTTAGACCCGTCAGTTCCGCCACGAATAGGTTCAATAACTGGCGTAATATCCAATTCCTCCATAACACCCTTAGCCAACTCAACAGGCGTCATATCTTTTTCAATAACCTGACGCATGTTATAGTATTGATCTTTAAGTACTAAATCAACGCGTGTCAGACCATAAGCTTGATTCATTTGATCAGCAATCTCTTGGAAGGTTGCTTTACGATTTTCAAAGGATTCAGTTTCGAAGTCACGAATAATATAAGAAGATTTAGCTTCTTCAACAGTACCAGTCATAGTTTGAAGATGGTTGAAACCTTGATAGCCATCTGTCAACTCAGGGCGTTCTTCTGCTGGCAACTGATTATGAAAATCAATTGCTAACTGTAAGGCATTAACCATTTGATCTTTTGCTGTTCCAGGGTGAACATTACGTCCGTGGAAAGTAAGTTCTGCTCCTGCAGCCGAGAAGGTTTCATACTGCAATTCACCCAAAGGTCCACCATCAACAGTATAGGCAAAATCAACATCAAAATCTTCAACGTCAAACTTGTCAGCACCAATTCCAATCTCTTCATCTGGACCAAAACCAACTCGAATCTCACAATGTTTGATTTCAGGGTGAGCCTTCAAATAAGCCAAAGCTGTCATAATCTCAGCAATACCAGACTTATCATCAGCCCCAAGAAGTGTGGTACCATCAGTTGTAATAAGTGTTTGACCAAGATAATTATTGAGATTAGGGAAATCGGTTGGGTCTAGGCTATAACCTGAACTTCCAAGAGGAATGACCCCTCCATCATAAGAGTCAATAACTTGTGGTGAAACTCCTTCTGCATTAAAATCAGCAGTATCCATATGAGAGATGAAACCAATCTTACGTGTTAATTGGTCATCATTCGCTGGAAGAGTTGCCACTAGGTAACCATTACTTTCCAAATAATGGATATTGGACAAACCCAGTTCTTCTAATTCTGGTTTTAGAACTTTCAAGGCAAAATCTACTTGACTTTGTGTTGTTGGCGTTCTTGTTGCATTTTCATCACTACGTGTATTGATTTTGACGTAACGTAAAAAACGCTCTAAGAGTAAATCGTAGGCCATAAGCACTCCTTTTGTTGTATTTAGTATTTACCTCAATTATAGCATAAAAACCCATCATAATGATGGGTTAACATATAATTCAAACTTTAGATTCTTTTTCGTAGTAAGACTTAATCCCTGCCACAATTGCGTTAGCTAAAGTCTCCTGATAAGCAGAGGTATTCAAACGGGCTGCTTCTTGAGGATTTGACAAGAAACCAAGTTCAAGAAGGACTGCCGGCGCTGTCGTTTCACGCAAGACCGCAAAGGTTTGGCGTTTCACGCCTTGGTTTTGAGCGCCAGTCGCATTAATCAAGCTAGACTGGATGGCATTGGCCAAGGTGTCACTCATGGTCAAACGAGTCGGATTAGCGTGGTAGGTCGCATTAATACGTGATGGGTATTCTGCATAAGGTTGGTAATAATAAGTCTCAATACCCTGTGCTGCAGAACTTCCTGAAGCATTGATGTGAATACTTACGAAGATATCAGATTCCGAGGCATTGGCTGCACGTGAACGGTCCGTCAAGTCGACATAAGTATCACTTGTGCGAGTGGTTACAACTTGATAGCCTTCTGCTTCTAGTTTAGCTTTCACGCGACTTTGGATAGCCAAGGTCAAGCTCTTTTCAGAAATGCCAAAATAAGAAGCACCTGGATCATAGCCACCATGACCAGCATCGAG
>NZ_KV817343.1:230512-230931 GCF_001814615.1 Streptococcus sp. HMSC078H12
GCTGCACGTGAACGGTCCGTCAAGTCGACATAGGTATCACTTGTGCGAGTGGTTACAACTTGATAACCTTCTGCTTCTAATTTAGCTTTCACACGACTTTGGATAGCCAAGGTCAAGCTCTTTTCAGAGATACCAAAGTAAGAAGCCCCTGGATCATAGCCACCATGACCAGCATCGAGATAGACAATCTTATTTAAAACATTGTAATTTCCTCTTGATGCCGAACCGATTTTCTTAGGGGCTACCACATCAGCTGAAGTTGCCCCAAAGCCAATATTCTTACCTGAAGCATCAACAATATAACCATGAACGATGTACTTGCCTGAGTTCCACTTGTGTTGGCTGGCTGAAATAGTCACTTTATAAGAACCATCATCCTGTTTTGTAGCATTATGCCAAACAAGATCATCCTGACCATT
>NZ_KV817343.1:231031-242017 GCF_001814615.1 Streptococcus sp. HMSC078H12
TTATGCCAAACAAGATCATCCTGACCATTTTGTTCAGACCAGACTGGGATTACCACACCTGAAATACCACTTGGATTTGTCAGATTGGTGATAAGAACATCAAAGGTTCCACGATTTTTA
This sequence comes from Streptococcus sp. HMSC078H12, assembly GCF_001814615.1. Classification (NCBI taxonomy): domain Bacteria; kingdom Bacillati; phylum Bacillota; class Bacilli; order Lactobacillales; family Streptococcaceae; genus Streptococcus; species Streptococcus sp. HMSC078H12. The sequence goes on from NZ_KV817343.1 coordinate 231,152, forward strand.
TCATTGTTAGCAATAGTTAAGGTTCCTTGAGTCTTAGTAATATCAAGTGTCACTTGTTTGCCACCTAGGCCAATGTATCTACCATCATTGTCAACCAAATAGACATGGGAATTATACAGACCGGTATCACCCTTATGGTTGCTTGAACGAACGGTTACCTTATAGTCTCCATTAGCTTGCTTAGCTGCCTTGTACCAGATGATATCATCTTGACCATTCTTTTCTGACCAGGTTGGAACCAAGACTTCTTTAAAACCTCGTGGGGCAACCAAGTTTGAAATGACAAGATCATAGCTACCAGTAGCATTGTAGAGACCAGTGATAGCAAGGTCGGCTTTGGGATTTTGGCTCTCTACTCCTTCATTTTCTAGGACGGAGTTGGTCGTATTGCTCAATGCATCCCATTCATAAAGTTTATAGGCTTCAATCAAAGAGATAAGTTTTCCGGGATAACTTGGATCTGTCGCATATCCTGCATTCTTCAGTTCCTGAGCCGCAACGCGATAATCTGTTTCATTCACAACTTTTCGGTAATTGTTTTTTCGCCACTCGGTACTCGTGAAAAATTTTGCATGGTCTACTACGCTATCATTCCATGAGGTATATTTTCGAAAAGCTGCATTGACGGTGATATAGTCACCATTAACATATTCCTGTGTAGGTACAGTTACTATTTCTCCATTCCAGTCCTCTGAATCCTTAATGCCAAAAAGATTATTGTTGGGAGCCTTAGCAAGTTCAGAGCTTCCCCAACCACTTTCTAGGATAGCTTGTGCTGCCGTAATAGAGGGAAGAACTCCTTCCTTGGCTCCATCCATAGCTCCTTGCTTAATGGCACTAAGAAATTGACTTTGATTCTGATCAATTTCGCTAAGATCACTTGCCTCTTGATAAGAGCTTGTGGTCACAGAACTATTGGTTAAGACAGCTATTTTTGAAGAATCTGCCAGACTTGTTTGCTCCTCCTCTAATACCTTTTCACTTTGTAGATTCATTTGACTCGTTGAATTATCGTGTACTCCTACTTCAGAATAACTCGCCTCGTGATTCTCTGTACTTTCTTTCAAAGTTGAAGATGTGTCAGTTGGTGATAACATTTCATCTGCTTTAGCCGAGTGACCAGACATGCCTAAAAATAAGATTGCTAGCATAACACCGCACAGTCCATAAGCTTTGCTTTTCTTAAATCCAAAATGAAATCCTAATTGCATCTTAATTTCCTTTTCTACTTACAATTTCTGCTGATTCATTTTAAGACGATGAAACTATCAGCATCATAAAGTCTTAAAATAAACCTTCACCAATTTATTCGCAAAAAAAAGCTAGAAACTTGTCAAAAGTTCCTAGCTTTTTTAGTAGTATTGAAATATTAATCGACATCAACGAAACCAAAACGTGATAGAGGATACAATCTGAAAGAGATAACACCTTTAATTTGGTCCTTTTCAATAAGACCAAACTTACGACTATCATCTGTATTACGACGGTTATCGTTCAGTACAAGATATTGACCCTTTTCAATCTTAGTTTGTTTATTATCTGTCAATGTTGCAATGGAAAAATCATCAGTGAAGAAGTTTCCAGGTGAAACTGTCGCCAAATAAGCTGATTTATCCTTGCTAATATAGGCTTCGTCAACTGACTTATCATTGACATAAAGGAAATCATCCATAGCTGTCACGCTCTTGCCCTCATCAGCAATAACACGTCCAATATATTCCTTGCCATTAACTGTATAAAGAATAAAATCTTTTTTCTGAGGTTCAACGTTTTTATTGAAAGTAACATAATCACCAGCGTGAATATAGTCATTCGCCTGATCTTCAGTCACACGGTGTGTTGAAAAGACAAAAGCTCTCAACAACAAAATCACTACAATGGCAAGAACTGCTATGATAATATTTCGAATTAAATCTCTCTTAACCATACTTACTCCTTATGGGTTCTAATAAAATCATAACATAAATAGAGAAATAAAAAAAGAGGGAGTGAGCAAGCTCAATGTATCTCTCCCTCTCTTTAAACCAAGGATTAAAGCCTTTCGCAGCTTAATAATCCTCAAGAAATGTTTGCATATTGACATCATCTGGAACTAAAGCGAGGTATTTTTCTGCTGTTGCACGCGCCTGATCTCTGTAACCAAATTCACGCAGGATATATGCATAATCATGGAGGAATTCAGGATTTTCAGATAAATCTGTAGCCAAATCTTGATAGATTTGAAAAGCTTCTTCTTCATCATCAAGTGCTTGGTAGGCCTTGGCAATGTTCCAGCGAGCCAAAACAGAATCAACTTCGTAATCGGCTAAAGCTACCAGATCCTCGTAACGTTCTTCTTCTAAATAGAGAGTACTTAAACGTAGAACAATCTCATCTTGGTCCTCAGCGAGTGGTAAGGCTTGCTTCAGATAAGATTCAGCAGATTGAGTGTCATGCAACTCGTAGGATAACTGTGATGCTAACAAAAGTAATTGAACATCAAAAGCATTTTTTGAAATCCCTTGTTGTACCATACGTAATGCTTCTTCAGTTTTATGTTCTGCATGTAAGGACAAGGCGTAAAAATACTCATAACCCTCGAAGTCAGCAGACATGGTTTCTATCTGCTTAAAGTAAAAATTAGCTTTTTGATACTCTTCTTGATCATAGAGCAAAGTAGCTAACTCAAAAGCAATGGTATCATCGTATTCAATTTCAATAGCTTTTTCCAAAAATTCACGAGCAGCTTCAAACTTACCTAGACTGGCATAAGCCTTACCAATGCGTTCATAAGTAGAAACGCCAGTCATTGCCAGGAGGTCACGATTATCCAATTTAGCATAGTATTGAATAGCTTGTTCAAAATTTCCAAGTTCAAATTCCATTTCAGCCAAACCAAAAATAATCAATGAGTCATCTGATAGTTGACTTGCCTCCAACAACTTATCACGTGCCACATCAGTTAAGCCCTCCATTTGATAGAGGTCTGCCTTTACAATTAAAGCAGACAAATAGTCGTCAGAGTCTTCAGGTATGGCATCCAAATAAAGAAAGGCCTCTTCAATATCGCCATCTTCGGCTGCAATTTGTGCTAGATTGACATTAACCTCTGGAAAATCAAAACGAACTTTTTCGTAAATTTCCTGTGCCTGTGGTAAGAAACCAATAGACTCTAGATATTGGCCCAACTCAACAAGAACCTCTGCAGGATCTTCTCGTAAAGCTTTTTTTAAATATTTGTCTGCGTGGTCTAAATCTTGGTTTCCAATAGAGGCAACCATTTTTTCACTATTTAACATCGTCTTTTTGCCCTTCATTTTCTAGATCATCTTGATAAAGATTACTTACAGAACGGTACCAATCAAAAATCTCTCTAACAACAACCTTGACAGATGCATAGATTGGAATCCCTAATAGGACACCCCACACACCGTAAAGAGATCCTGCTGTCAAGAGAATAAACATAATGGTAATAGGGTGAATGCTTAGTTTATTTCCCAAAACAAGTGGAGAAACAAAACGTCCTTCAATAGTTTGCTCAATGACAAAAATAATGAGGACCTTGATCAGCATAGCAGGTCCTTGCACCAGTCCCATGATTACAACTGGTACCATAGCAAGAAAACTTCCTAGATAAGGAACCATGTTTAGAAAACCTGCCATAATACCAAAAGTCATACCATATCGAAGACCTACAATCTTAAACATAATACAGAACATAATGGCAACGACAATAGCGACTGTAACCTGGCCTTGAACATACCCTTCGAGCTGACTATTAATATCTGAAAGCATACGAACAGTAGTTTCACGAAAGCGAGTTGGTAAGGCTGAGACAAAGCTATGTTTCATCTTTTGGCTATCTCTTAAAAGGTAGAAGAGAATGAAAGGTGCCAAAATGATAGCTACTGTCACCCTTGCTACTGTGCTCGCAAAAGTTCCAACCCATGTCAAAGCCGATGAAGAAAAGTTCTCAGCATAATTGACCATTCTCGCTGAGAAATCACTAAGCATGGACTCTAAATCACCATGGAAGTTAGAAAGAATAGGCAGATTAATCCAACGTTCCGTTTCACTATTGGCACGTGCAATATATGATGGTGCATTTCGTATCAAGATCAAAATTTGATTTTGTAAGCTTGGAATAGCTGTTGAAATCCCCCAAACCAAGAGCAAGCCAAGAATTGCGTAAATGACCAAGATTGACATGGTTCGGTTTAGTCCAGTTCTTTCTACAAGTAGTACCAAAGGTTTTATTAAATAATAAAGGAGCATGGAAATAACCAATGGCAACATAATAATGGTCATAAACTGGATGACGGGTGAAAAAATGGGACTAATCTTGGTAAAAATCAAAACCGTCAAACCAATCAAAAGTAAGATGAAAAAAGCTACGACAGCCTGATTATTCAATATCCACTTAAAAAACCATGTTTCTGAAAAATTTTCTGTTTTTTTACGCTTCATAGTTCCTCCCTATTTATCATAAAATGTTACAGTTTTATCTACCAAGTTCTGGTTCCGATCGTAGCTAAATTTTGCAGAGAAGAATGGTCTATCTTCAAGGATCCACTTAAAAATCTCATAGTCACCTTCCCAAGTTGGTTTAGATAAGACCTCATCATATGGTACCCATTCAAGCGTTCCTTCACGAGACTCCTCATCTGAGATGAGTTCTCCTTCAAAACCAGTTACCTTAAAGACATAGGTGTACCAATCATGACCAGGGGTAAATTCTGGGAAGGTAATCATACCTTTAAAATCCATCTCAGTCACTGTAAAATGTGTTTCCTCGAGAATTTCACGACGAGCACATTCATCTGGTGTCTCTCCAGCTTCTAGTTTTCCCCCGACAGAAATCCACTTTCCTTCATGAACATCATTAGGCTTTTTATTACGATGTAGGAGCAAAAGCTCCTTTCCATTGTCAATATAACAAATGGTAGCTAACTTTGTCATAATGCATCTCTTTTCCAATGTTTTTTAAATATTATACCAAATATGGGATTGGATTTGGGCTTTGAGCAGACGATTTTGAGATATAGTTAAAAATCTGCTTTTCTGAATATCCAGACAAACAAAAAGAGAACCAAATTGGTCCTCCTTTAATCTCTTAGTATTTCAAATAACGACGCATTGCCATACGTGACCCAATCGAACCGATAATAATACCGACTGCGAAAAGGGTTCCGATAACTGCATAGACAAACCACTCTGGATCATACATCGAAATACCACCTTTGACAAAATCTGGATTCAAAGATGAGTAAACCATGTGATACAAAAGATAAATGAGCCCAGAAGGAATGATGGCACCAAGTGCTCCAATCCAAGCACCTTCCATCAAGTAGGGACGACGAATATATGAATTCTTAGCACCTACCAAACGCATGATTTGAATTTCAGTCGCACGTGACATAATGGTAATACGGATGGTATTTGAAATCAATAGGACAGCCACAATCGTTAAAAGAGCTGTGGCAATGATTCCCCAAAATTGAACACGTTTCATAGTAGACATCAGAATTTCGGTATCTGACCCACCAAAGTTAGCATTATCAACGCCCTGAATGGCTTTAGCTTCCTTAGCAACTCGACTGACATCATCTGGTGATTTCGTTTGAACGATGTAAACATCAGATAGTGGGTTAGCATCCCCTGTCGCTGTTTCGAAACTTGACCCCATTGTTTCAATGAGTTGTTTCTTTTGTTCTTCTTTGCTAGAGAAGGTAACCTTATCTACACCTTTGATTTTGGTCAAAGCATCATAAATCTTATGGTAGTCTTTATTAGCAACAATCTGTCCAGAAAGTTCCTTGACTGTTTTCGAGGCATCTGATGAATCTGGATCCAAATAGACATTGACCTGAATGTTCTTTTCAATATCTGAAGCCAATTTCTGTGTATTTAAGATAACAGAGCCAAAGACACCTAAAAGTGAAAGAACAATCATTACCGAAAATACTGCCGTAAGTGTCGACAACAAATTACGTTTGAGATTCTTAATAGATTCTCCTAAATGGCGGAAAAAGCGTCTAATCATGGTAACCGTACTCTCCTTCCTCTTCATCACGAACAATACGTCCTTCCTCAATCGCTACGACACGATGACGAAGGTTATTAACGATAGTTGAGTTATGGGTTGCCATTATAATGGTAGTCCCTTGCAAGTTAATACGTTCAAGGACCTGCATAATTTCCCAAGAAATTTCTGGGTCCAGGTTCCCTGTTGGTTCATCCGCAATCAAAACTTTTGGATTATTTACAATAGCACGCGCAATAGCAACACGCTGTTGCTCACCACCAGACAATTGATTTGGGAACGAACGCATCTTGTGTTTAAGACCAACCAACTCGAGTACTTCTGCCACTCGTTTCTTGATATGACGAGGTTTCTCACCAATAACTTCCATGGCATAAGCAACATTTTCAAAAGCTGTTTTCTTTGGAAGGAGTTTATAATCCTGGAAAACAACTCCAATGGAACGTCTCAAGAGTGGAACGTCTTTCTTACGAAGTCGAGTTAAATCAAACTCTCCAACCTTCATAGAACCACTCGTTAATTTTTCTTCTTGGTAGAACAAGCGAATTAAACTTGATTTACCAGCACCAGAAGGGCCGACTAAGTAAACAAACTCCCCAGAGTTAACAGACAAATCAATGTGTCTAAGGGCTGTTGTTGACTTATCATACTTCTTAGTAACATCTTTTAATTCAATAAGAGCCATAATGTCAGTATTCAACTACTAAAGTAGCTGAACGCCTTCCTTTCATTGAGATAGAGTATATTAATACTTGAAATAAGTATGTTATTACTATTCTTCCATACGCCACTTGAGGTAGGCATCGATGAAGCCTTCAATATCCCCATCCATTACCTTATCAACCTGGGCAACTTCATAGCCTGTACGGTGATCTTTAACCATGGTATATGGCGTGAAAACATATGAGCGAATTTGGCTTCCCCAAGTGATTTCTTTCTTATCACCTTTCAAAGCATTCACTTCTTCTGCTTTCTTTTCTTGCTCCATTTGATAGAGTTTAGCTTGAAGCATCTTCATCGCACGGTCACGGTTCCCATATTGTGTACGGTCAACCGTTGAAGCTACAACAATACCTGTTGGAATGTGGGTCAAACGCACACCAGTTGAAACCTTGTTGACGTTCTGACCACCAGCACCACCTGAACGGAATGTATCCATCTTGATATCATCATCACGAATTTCAACTTCAATGGTATCATCTAATTCAGGCATAACTTCCACAGATGTGAATGAGGTATGACGACGTTTGGCAGAGTCAAATGGTGAAATACGAACCAAACGGTGGACACCCATTTCTGACTTGAGGAATCCGTAGGCATTAGGTCCTTCAAAAGCAAGGGTTACAGATTTGATTCCAGCTTCATCACCAGCCTGATAATCCAAAGTCTCAACCTTGAAACCTTTGGCATTTCCATAACGTTGATACATACGGAGCAACATATCAGCCCAGTCTTGAGCTTCTGTACCACCAGAGCCTGGGTGAATTTCCAGAATAGCATTGTTATGGTCATATGGTTCAGACAAGAGCAGTGTCATCTCGTAACTTGTCATAATCTTATCAAGTTTTTCGAGCGTTTCTTCGAGCTCTTCTTGAACACTATCATCTTCTTCCAACATTTCTAAATAAAGCTCTGTTTCATCAGAGAGTTCTTGCATATTGTTGAAAGTTTCGTATTTCATTTTGAGCTCATTTAACTCTTGTGAAGTTTTTTGAGCTGCAATATTATCATTCCAAAAATCTGGCTCAGTCATTCGGTTTTCAAGGAGCGCAATGTCCTCTTCCAAACGATCTAAGTCAAAGAGACCTCCCGAAGCTCACGAGCTTCTCTTGATTTTCAGAGATTTTTTGGCGAATTTCTGCCACTTCCATGGATAGGTTTCCTCCATTTTATAGTATTATGCTTAATTCTAGCATAAATCACTTAAATTTGCCATTTTGCACACACAAGTTCCCACTCGGCTTGGGATTCTTCATCCTTAGGTGAAAGATTCCGCATATAGTCTAACATAGCCTCATCAGGCTTCTTAACAATCTCTCCGAGAGCCCAAATGGCAGTTGCCGTGTGAATGGGATTATTATTCTTATCGATAATCTCCATCAGTTTGACAATAGCATTGCGATCATGAAGGTTAGCCAAGGCAATAATGGCATTACGTTGAAGAATATTCTTCCCTCGCCAAGATCCGGCAATCATCCCAAATTTCTCCTTGAAGGATTTGTTGCTCAGCTCAAGAAATGGAAGCAATTCGGGCATGGCAAGCTCAGGATCAATATCTGAAGCCAGTGGATTGTCGATACCTCTGTTATATGGACAGGAAATCTGACAAATGTCGCAACCATAGATAACAGTCTTTATCTTCTTTCGAAACTCCATATCCATCATCCCCTTATCTTGGGTTTGGAAGGATAGGCAACGACGGGCATTCATAGTCCCATCGCCAATGAGACAAGATGTCGGACAGGCATCCAGACAACGACGGCAATCCCCACAACCATAGTCTACTTCATGATCAGGTTCTATCTCTAGATTAGTGATAAGCTCACCGAGATACATGTAGGAGCCGTATTCTTTTGAAATCACTAGTCCATTCTTTCCGATAAAGCCTATTCCAGCTCGCTTGGCCACAGCTGTATCGACCAAGGCTCCAGTATCTACCATACCTTTATATTCGAAGTTTTCCGTCAGTTTTTCAATACCTTCTGCCAGACGTTTTAGTTTGTCCTGCAAAACATAGTGATAATCTAGGCCCCATGAATTTGGAGTGATTTTGCCCCGCTTAAATTCTGTTTTTTGGGGCTGTTGCGGCAACTTATGAGGATAAGCAACTGCAATGGAAATGATGGTTTTAGCTGATTCTAAGGTCAACTTAGGATAAATACGCTCTTCAATATTTTTATGTTCAAACCCTGTTGTCCGCCCTTCTTCGACTCCAAGTCGAAGGGATTTCTCCAGATAGGCAAAATCATCAGCGGTTGTAAAACCAATTTTTGAGATGCCAATTTCCTTGGCCATCTTTTGTATTTCTAACTTGATATCCATATTCTTATCATAATGAAAATGTAGTCCAAGGGCAAGTATTTTCCATCATCTTCATTTAGAGACAAGCCTTAACCTTTTTGTTACAATGTTTTTATGACAAGACTTGCGGTAATGAGTGATTTACATATTGATTTGAATCACTTTGAAACATATGAAATCGATACTCTAATAAAGTGCCTAAAAGATCAAGAAGTTAGCCATCTACATATCGCTGGTGATATTTCTAACCATTATTATGCTGACACAAAACCTTTCCTACGAAAACTGTCCAAGGCGGTCAAGGTTACCTATAATTTAGGCAATCATGATATGCTTGATTTAGATGATGAGCTTATTGATAATCTTGATTTTCAGGTGATTGATTTAGGAAGTAAGACCTTATTGGCTTTTCACGGGTGGTATGATTATTCCTATTCTGATGAAAAATTGGATAAGATTTTTAAACGTAAGAAACAACTTTGGTTCGATCGACGACTTAAGCGTTTAGGTACTGATCCGGAAATCTGTCAAACTAGTCTCAAGAAGCTAGATAATATCTTAAGTAAATTAAACACTCGTAACCTTATAGTTGCCATGCATTTTGTTCCTCATAGCCGTTTCACCATGACGCACGAACGTTTTAAACCTTTTAACGCTTATTTGGGATCTGAACAATTCCATCAGATTTTCGTCAAACATGGTGTTAAAGATGTTGTTTTTGGTCATGCCCACCGCAGTTATGGGACAGTAACTATTGACGGTGTAACCTATCACTCGCGTCCTCTTGGATACCGACGAGAATGGGACTTAACCATTGACTTTGTTTCCAATCACCCTGAACTCAATCCTACTGGAACATGGAACCTCTCCAAGCGTTACAACCTAGTCAAGAAACGGCCGGAGTTTTTAGAATATGAAAAAAAGGAACTAGCAAATGAGTTCCTTTCCTCTATGACACTATTCGATTTGTAGAACGACTCTTATGGGAGTCGTTTTTTTAGTCGATGAAAAATCCCTGCTTTTGAAGATCCTTCAAGGTATTAGCACGATTGGCAACGGATTTATCCATGGTCTTAGCAATCTGAGTCGTAAATTCATCAACCCTATTATTGAGATCGCGTAGGTCGTAATACTCATGGACTTCAGCGTCGTAATCTTTTAGCTCCTCTAAAGGATTTTCTAAATCCTGATAATAATTTTCCATATGGATGACGTGACGTGGCAAACGAGGTTTTAGCTGTGGTTCCTGATCTGGCCAACCAACTGCTAGGCCTACTGCAGGATAGACATACTTTGGAAGTTTGAGAAGCTCCGAAAGCTTGGCATTATCATTCAAGATACTCCCCAAGTAAACTGTTCCCATACCTAAACTCTCAGCAGCTACTACCACATTTTGAGCAGCAATCATTGCATCCGAAAAGGCTGAGATAAAGCGTTCGGGACTACCTTGCACAAAGGCATCAGCACCCTTTGCCTCTGCAATCAAAGTATTACGTCTTTGGTCTACAACAAATACAAAAAGATGCCCAGCATTTGGAATATAAGGCTGATTCGCAATTTCAGCAATTTCTTCCTTCAATTTTTGATCAGTAATACTGATAATCGAATAGGATTGCCTAAAATTACTAGTTGCCGTATGTCTGGCAACATCAACCAGAAGGTCAACTTCTTCCTGTGTCAAAGCTAGAGGTTTAAATTGACGGATGCTGCGGTGATTGAGTTGTGTCTTAATGGTCTCGTTCATGGCCTTCTCCTTAACTTGTGATCATTTCTCTTCAATTATAAACAAGACTCCTCCTGAATTCAAGATGTGATAAGAAAAA
>NZ_KV817343.1:242117-252292 GCF_001814615.1 Streptococcus sp. HMSC078H12
TCAAGATGTGATAAGAAAAAGCCAGAGACCATTATCTCTGACTTTATGTCTTAAATAGCGTTTTTATCCTTACCAAGGGCACGTTGAATAGCTTTGACTAATTCAACCAATACCACAATCAAGAAGGAACCTACAATAACCGCAAGCCATTGTGTCAGACTCAGGTGTGACACATGGAAAAGGTTATTAAATCCAGGAACTACGATAGTTGCCATCAAAAGAACGAAGGCCACTGGAATTGCCCAGTTGAAAGTTTTATTTCTAAAGAGACCAACTTTAAAGACTGATTGATAAACAGATTTAACGTTAAAGGCATGGAGCAACTGGATTAGTCCAAGTGTTGCAAAGGCCATTGTAAGGGCATCTGCGTGAATTTCTGATTGCGTATGATGCTCTGGGAAGACAAGGCCCCAACCATATACCGCAAGAACAAGGATAGTTTGGAAGACACCTTGATACATAATCGCTCCGAAGACACCACCATCAAAGAAGTTTGATTGGCGACCACGAGGTTTGTGAGTCATAATACCTGGTTCAGCCGGCTCAACCCCAAGTGCGATAGCTGGAAGGGTATCAGTGACTAGGTTAATCCAGAGAAGGTGTACTGGTTGAAGCACATCCCAACCAAACAGTGTGGCAAAGAAGATAATGAAGACTTCGGCCATGTTGGCTGACAAGAGGTATTGGATTGATTTTTGAATATTTGAGAAGACCTTACGTCCCTCTTCTACGGCAACGATAATTGTCGCAAAGTTATCATCGGCAAGAACCATATCTGAAGCTCCCTTAGAAACCTCTGTACCTGTGATTCCCATACCGATACCGATATCAGCTGTCTTAAGTGAAGGCGCATCATTAACCCCATCACCTGTCATAGCAACAACCTTGCCATCATTTTGCCAAGCCTTAACGATACGAACCTTGTGTTCAGGAGACACACGCGCATAGACAGAGTACTGTTTGAAGACTTTTTGGAATTCTTCATCAGAAAGCTCATTAAGCTCAGCTCCAGTAAAGACATGATCTTCCGTATCATTTGGATCGATGATACCAAGACGCTTAGCGATTGCTTCTGCTGTATCTTGGTGGTCACCTGTAATCATGATTGGACGGATCCCCGCTTCTTTAGCGACACGGACAGCCTCTGCTGCTTCTGGACGTTCTGGGTCAATCATACCTACCAAACCTGAGAAAATCAAATCAGACTCAACAACTGCAGATTCCAAGGTAGGAATTTCGTTAGTTGTCTTATAAGCCATCATCAAGACACGAAGGGCTTGTTTTGCCAAGTCTTTATTAGTTGCAAGGATAGCTTGTTTGTCTTCATCTGTGATAGGGCGGACCTCACCATTGATTTCAATTCGAGTCACACGTTTGAGCAATTGGTCAGGCGCACCTTTAACAGCTACAAAGTATGTACCATCCGCTTCTTTGTGGATAGTAGACATGAGCTTACGGTCAGAGTCAAATGGCAACTCTGCCACACGAGGCTCTGATTTTAAGACGTCACGCACATCAAAATTGTGGTCCAAACCAAATTGAACAAGAGCTGTTTCGGTTGGATCACCGATTAGTTTACCATCTGGGTCTACCTTAGTATCATTGGCAAAGTTCATAATACGAAGGGTTGTATTGTCTGCACCAAGTTCCGTAGAAGCGTTTTGCAATTGACCGTTTGTATAGATTTTTTCAACAGTCATTTGGTTCATGGTTAAGGTACCAGTCTTATCAGATGCGATAATTTCTGTTGAACCAAGGGTTTCAACAGCTGGCAATTTACGAACAATCGAATTGCGTTTAGCAAGGGCCGTTGTCCCAAGTGACAAAAGAATGGTTACAATGGCAGGCAAACCTTCAGGAATGGCTGCAACCGCAAGAGCAACGGCAACCATCAAGCCTTCAAGAGGCTGTTCGCCACGAATGAAGACACTAACCAAGAATGTCACCAAAGCAATAGCGACAATAAGATAAGTCAAGGTCTTAGACAATTGCTCCAAGCTTTGTTTCAATGGCGTTTGTGATTCGTCCGCATTAGCCAGCATATCGGCAATCTTACCGACCTCAGTATACATACCAGTATTGGTTACAACCCCAGTACCACGACCATAAGTAACGTTAGAGTTTTGGTAACCCATATTCACACGGTCACCGATACCCGCCTCTGCTTCAACTGTCTCTGTAACATCATTTTCAACTGGTACAGATTCACCTGTAAGGGCTGCTTCTTCAATCTTGAGTGAGGCAGCTTCAAGCAAGCGCATATCCGCAGGAACAACATCACCTGCTTCAAGCAAAACGATGTCTCCAGGAACCAATTCGCGTGAATCAATTTCAACGACATGCCCATCACGACGCACACGAGCCATAGGACTAGACATGTTTTTGAGGGCTTCAATAGCCGCTTCTGCTTGTCCTTCTTGATAAACACCAAAGGCTGCATTCAAAACAACAACGGCTAAAATAATGCAGGCATCCGTCAAACCATGCATACCTTCTGTAATAACAGAAAGGGCGGCAGCGACAAGCAAGATGATAATCATCAAATCTTTAAACTGATCGATGAATTTTGACAAGAGGCTGCGTTTTTCACCTTCATCCAACTCGTTATAGCCATAGGCATCTAAACGTTCCTTGGCTTGTGCAGTAGACAAACCATCAACAGAAGTGTCCAAGTTTTTTAGGACTTCTTCCTCTCCTTGTGTGTAAAACAAGGTTTTACTTTGTTCTTTAGACAAAATAATCTCCTCCTTCTCTATAGGGAAAAATGGCTAACAAGACTCTTTTTATATAAAAAATCATACAAAAAGAGACTTGTTTAATAAAAAACAAGTCTCGCTGTTTAAGAATATGCCGGAAATATAAAATTTCGTAATGACGACATAATCGCAACTGTTAATCAAATCTCATGATTACAGCCACCTGCTACTCCCTTATTTGTACTAAACATTTTATCATAAATTATTCTTTATTCAAGCAAAATGATTCTATTTTTTCAAAAATTAAAACCAAGAAACTTCTAATTCATAATCAGCAAAAACGTCTTCTGTTTCTGGATGTTTCAATTGATAATGAATATCAACTGTCTGTCCATTTGGGTCATGGGCAAATAAACTAGTGTCTGTCAGAAAATGCTGGGTACCAAGCGGTGTCGGAATGTGGACCAAGGCAGGTACTTTAGCAGAAAAACGCATAATGGATTTAGGATTAGAAAAGCGTGTCATCACTAGCTCATCCTGATTCAACTTAATAACCACTTTTTCTTTCTCCGAATTATGGTGAACAAGATAGGTATAATCTCCTTTTTCCATAACCTCACAAGTGTGGATTTCTTCGATAATCTCCGTTTGATCGCCTACTTTAATTTTGTTTTTGATTTTAATTTCCATTAATTACTCCTTTCTGTTCTAAAACTACTTTTTACTTAAGACGATAGCAACTCTAACCTCAAAGAGAGTTTCAACATTGCGTTTACCCTTTCTGCTTCAAGTAAACCACCTGGGTTTGTTTGACAAAGCCAATCTTTTCATACAAGCGTTTGGCACTTACATTGCTATCTTCCACTGCAATTTGGAAGGACTTGTCATTTTGCGCAATGAGTTGATTGACGACTGATTTTGCCAGATAGCTTCCATAGCCTTGGCCACGATAGGCTTCTGCTACGGCAAGTCCATAAAGGTAGTTGCTATTCCCAGATAAATCGACCGTACAAACTCCAATCACTTGACCTTCTTTGAGGAGGATGTAAAGTAGGCCATCAGAGTCCTTCAATGCCTCTATAATGTATCTGCGACTTACTTCGAGTGTTTGCTCTGCATCAGAAAAGGCTTGGTGGTGGAGATGGGCAATTGCATCTAGGTAAGAAGGTTCAGCTAAGAGCACCTTGACATCTGAACAGGAATCCAGAGCATATGGTGTTCTGTCTCTCCCTAGCCAGGTTTCCGTCTCTTCATCTTCAACCAAATCCCAATGACTTGCCAAATCAGGATGATGATCGAGAAAAACACGCTCCGTCTGAAAGGTCACTGAGCGAATAGGGTAAGATGCCATTTCTTTTTCAAAGCTTCTATACATCGCATGGGCAATACCCTCGCGACGATGACTAGGGTCCACTAGGATGCTCACTTCAATGTCCTCATCATCCGCATAAACCGTTAATAAGCCAAGCAACTCTCCCTCTTGACAATAGAGGAAAAAGGCCGGCATATTGGAATCAAAATTAAGCATATTGGAGAGATAAGGTTCTCGAAAGGTTTGATCATGGGCTTGGCAGCTAGCAATCAATGCTTTTGCTGCCTTCCGTTCTTGCTCCGTCAATTGGTTGGTTGCTCGAATCATTTTATCTCTCCTTTATTTGTCTGACCTTATTTTACCAATTAAAAAGCATTTGGGCAATTCTTACCTAATCCACCTCTTCAAAGAGATAATAACACTTTTCTCAGGAAGAACTATGACAAAGCGCCTAAATTTTAGTAAAATAGAAGGGAAACTAACTAAACGAAACAGGTAATTATTATGTCTATTAAACTTATTGCTGTTGATATTGATGGAACGCTTTTAAATAGCCAACGTCAAGTTACACCGGAGGTCTTTCAAGCGATTCAAGATGCTAAAGCTGCTGGTGTAAAGGTTGTTATTGCGACTGGTCGCCCTATTCCAGGAGTGCTTCCACTTCTTGAGGAGCTTAATCTCAATCAAGACGGAGACTATGTCATCACCTTTAATGGTGGGCTTGTCCAAGAAACTTCTACTGGTAATGAATTGATCCGTGAGACACTTTCATACGAAGACTATCTTGACATTGAGGTTTTGGCTAATAAGCTTGGCGTTCATTCTCACGCTATTACTAAAGATGGTATCTACACAAGTAATCGAAACATTGGTCGCTACACAGTTCATGAATCTACACTTGTTCATATGCCAATTTACTACCGTACACCTGAAGAGGTAGCTGACAAGGAATTCGTTAAGGCCATGTATATTGATGAACCTGAAATTCTTGATGCAGCTATTGCTAAACTTCCACAGGAATTTTATGACCGCTTTACTATTGTAAAATCAACACCATTTTACCTAGAAATTCTCAAGAAAACAGCCAACAAAGGTATCGCTGTAACCCATCTTGCTGAGAAACTCGGTCTTTCTAAAGAAGAAACGATGGCTATCGGTGATGAAGAAAATGACCGTGCTATGCTTGAAGTCGTTGGCTCTCCTGTTGTTATGGAAAATGGTAATCCTGAATTGAAGAAAATTGCGAAACACATCACAAAATCAAATGATGAATCTGGTGTCGCTTACGCTATTAGAAAGTGGGTTCTAGACTAATATGTATACCTATAAAACTGGACTCAGTACTTCTGAGCATGACCGCTTTGTTATAGACAGTCCTCAAACGAATTTATTACAGAGTAGTTCATGGGCAAAAATCAAAGATAGTTGGGGAAATGATCGCCTTGGTTTCTACCAGGACGGTAATCTCGTTGCTGTCGCTAGTGTCCTTATTCAGCCACTTCCTCTAGGTTTTTCTATGATTTATATTCCTCGCGGACCTATCATGGATTACAAGGATAAAGAACTACTTGCCTTTGTCATGGCTTCACTTAAGAAATATGCCAAAACAAAGCGTGCCCTTTTTGTTAAATTTGACCCAAGCCTCTTTGTGACTAAAAACTTGATTTCACAAGAAGCTGAAATCCGTGAAGAGACTATGGCAATTGCCAAAGACATCCAAGCTCTTGGCGTTGAATGGACTGGCCTCACTGAAGATATGGCTGAAAATATCCAACCTCGTTTCCAGGCTAATATCCATAAGGAAGATTTCACTGAGGAACAACTCTCTAAGAGTACCAAGCAGGCTGTTCGTACTGCTCGAAACAAGGGGATTTCAGTCCAATTTGGTGGCACTGAGCTTCTCGAGCCATTCGCATCTTTGATGAAGAAGACAGAGGCCCGTAAGAACATCCACCTTCGTGGCATTGATTATTATGAGAAGTTGTTGACTACCTATCCAGAGTCATCTTACATTACACTTTCAACACTTGATTTACCAGCCCGTCTCAAAGACCTCAATAAGCAACTCGAAAAGAACATTACTGATGCAGCCAAGTTCACTGAAAAAACTAAACCAGGAAAAATCGAGAACAATAAGCAAGAGCACAAAAGACTTAAAGAAGAAATTGACTTTCTTCAAGAAAAGGTTGATGCTGGGAATAAAACGGTCCCACTTTCAGGAACACTTGTTCTTGAATTTGGCAAGACGTCTGAGAATATCTATGCAGGAATGGATGAAGACTACCGCCGTTATCAACCAGCTATCCTGACATGGTATGAAACAGCTAATCACGCCTTTGAGCGTGGTGCTGAGTGGCAAAACATGGGGGGAATTGAAAATTCACTTGATGGTGGCTTGTATAATTTTAAGTCCAAATTTAACCCACGTATTGAACAATTCATTGGGGAATTCAATCTTCCAGTTAGCCCTCTTTACGGACCAGCCAATTTTGCCTATAAACTCCGTAAGAAATTACGTAGCAAACATTAATAATATATAAAATGAGACTCCATCTTGGATGTCTCATTTTTTGATGATAGCTTAGTCTTTATCAGGAATAACCTTAAAGAGATAATAAGTGATGAAGACCGTCAGGCAAAAGAGTCCGATTTTCACCCATAGTATAGGGGCAAAAAAGATTGAAATTGCCATCAAAACATAGATTTGTATGATAATCTTTTTCTTTCGTTCTTTGGCAATTGATTTGGTTTCTCGAAAATCAGCTACATAACTTTGATATAATTTAGTCTGATATAACCATTTCTCAAAACGTTTGGAACTTCTAGCAAAGCAAGCAATGGCTAAAAGTAGAAAAGGTGTTGTGGGTAAGATAGGAAGAGGAATCCCAAGAATTCCCAAACCGAGCGAGACAAACCCTAACGAGAGATAAATTACTTTCATAAATACATTCCTTTTAAAAAGCTGCACTAAACGTATTAGTGCAGCTCTTCTGCTATTTTTAAATGTCTGTCAGTGGAGTCGCTGTGTCTGGTGAGGTATCATAAACTTTAAAGTCAGTTCCAACACCAAAGTCAGCACGTGCCAACTGATTTTCCATCGTCATGTGAGCCAACTCCTTGATATTATTTTCTTTGGAAAGGTGACCCAAGTAGATCTTTTTAGTTTTATTACCAATGGTACGAATCATAGCATCCGCTCCATCTTCATTACACAAGTGACCTTGATCAGAGAGGATACGTTGCTTGGTCGACCAAGGATATGAACCTGCTCTAAGGATTTCAACATCATGATTGGACTCAATCAGATAACCATCGGCATTTTCAATAATACCTGCCATACGATCAGAAACATAACCCGTATCCGTCAACATGACAAAACTCTTTCCATCTTTCATAAAGCGATAGAACTGTGGATCAATAGCATCGTGGCTAACTCCAAAAGACTCAATATCAATGTCTCCAAAGGTCAGAAGCTTATCACGAGAAAAAACATGTTTCTGGCTATTATCAATCTTGCCTAGCATATTTTTACTATCCATAATCTGCCAGGTTTTCTCGTTAGCGTATATATCCATGCCATATTTACGAGCTAAAACGCCTACACCATGGATGTGATCCTTGTGTTCATGTGTTACTAAGATTGCATCCAAATCACTCGGATCACGATCAATCTCAGCTAGCAAACTTGTGATTTTCTTACCAGACAAACCAGCATCTACAAGAATCTTCTTCTCTGGAGTTTCCAAGTAAAAGGAATTACCAGTTGACCCTGAAGCCAAAATACTATATTTAAACCCTAAATCTGAGGTCATTTTTACTACATCTCCCATTCATCAACCATCATGGCATCCTTGTCATATGGAAGTACAATTGTAAAAGTTGAACCTTTACCATACTCACTCTTAGCCCAAATAAAGCCCTTATGTTGTTTAATAATTTCTTTTGCAATGGACAAGCCAAGACCAGTTCCACCCTGGGCACGACTTCTTGCCTTATCAACACGGTAAAAACGGTCGAAAATCAAAGGCAAATCTTTCTTAGGAATACCCAAACCTTGGTCAGAAATAGAAACAATCAACTGTGAATCAGTTGTCTTCATAGACACTGTAATCTTACCACCATCGGGCGAATACTTGATAGCATTATTAAGAATATTATCCACGACCTGGGTCATCTTATCTGTATCAATCTCCACCCAAATTGAGTTTACTGGGTAATCTCGAATGATTTCGTAAGTTTTACCTGTATTGGTTTCTTGACTTTTAATCTGATCAAAACGATTCAAGATATAGGTCATGAAGGCCGTGAAATTGGTCATCTCAACGTCAAGTTGGGTACTCTTATTGTCAATACGTGACAGTGCCAAGAGATCAGAAATCATTCGCATCATACGATTGGTCTCATCCAAAGAAACTTTGATAAAGTTAGGGGCAATCTCTTCATCGAGAGCTCCATCATCAAGTGCCTCCAGATAGGATTTTACAGAAGTCAAAGGTGTACGCAACTCATGACTAACGTTTGAGACGAAAAGTCGGCGTTCACGCTCTTCTTTTTCTTGCTCAGTAGCATCGTGAAGAACGGCAACCAGACCTGAGATAAAACCTGATTCTTTACGAATAAGGGCAAAGTTAACACGTAGGGTCACAAACTCATCGTTGGCATCTCGACGTGACAAATGAATTTCAGGAGTCTTAGAGAGCAATTCACTATAAGTATAGGGATTTTCACCATCTAATAAATCTAAAATGGACATCTGTGTCGCTGTTTCATAATCTAGATTCAACAAACGCTGAGCTGTGCTATTAATCATGGTAATTTGACCACGACGATTTGTCGCAATAACCCCATCACTCATGTAAGAAAGGACTGATGATAAGCGGTTTTTTTCCTGGGCTAGATTTTCATGCGTCAAACGAAAGACATCCGATAAATCATTCAAGCTGTCAGCTAGCTCTAAAAGCTCTGGATCACCCTTTAAGCGTAACTTCTCGTTATAGTTACCTGCCATTAAGGACTTGACCCTCTTGGTCAACTTTCGAATATTTTTGACTCGTCGATAATCACGATATGCAAGAAAAATAAAGTAGAAAGCCACAAAGAGGAGCGTAAAGAGTAAGGCTAGTTCAAAGCTTGTGATGTTTAAGCCAATACTAGTCATAATTCTTCATATAATAACCAACACCACGACGCGTCAAAATATATTCAGGACGACTAGGTGTATCTTCAATTTTTTCACGGAGACGACGAATGGTTACGTCAACCGTACGAACATCACCAAAATAGTCATAACCCCAAACAGTTTCAAGTAAATGCTCACGCGTCATCACTTGTCCCATGTGAGTTGCCAGATGGAAAAGCAACTCAAATTCACGGTGTGTGAGCTCGACTTCATTTCCACGTTTTTTAGCAACAAACGCATCTGGAACAATAATCAACTCACCAATTGAAATCTCCTGCTTGCCAGAGTTAGAACTTTCTTCTGCAGCTGTTTCAATAGTCTCTGTACGACGCAAGTGAGCTTTGATACGTGCCAACAATTCACGATTAGAAAATGGTTTCGTCACATAGTCATCTGCCCCAATTTCTAGCCCGATAACCTTATCAAACTCGCTATCCTTAGCTGAAAGCATGATAATAGGTGTATGACTTGTTTTTCGAATTTCCTTAGCAACTTCCAAGCCATCCAATTCAGGCAACATTAAGTCCAAGATTACCAAATCAGGATTCTCAGCTTCAAACTGCTCCAAAGCTTCACGACCATCAAAAGCCGTAACCACTTCATAACCTTCTTTTGTCAGGTTAAACTTGATGATGTCCGAAATTGGTCTTTCGTCATCAACAACTAGAATTTTTTTCATATAAACACCTCATCGGTTTTCTTAAGTCATTTCATTTCTGCAAAGTAGAAAAAAACTTTACATATCAAACATATTATACCAAAAATTAGGTCAAGGACCAAGTTTCTACTATAGATATCACACTGATAGACAAGCTTTCCTTCTTTTTTGAGATACCTTTGCTATGTGTAATCGGTTAAAAGGCGAACATTATGATTGAATTTTCAAACATTTTTGACATTTTCCTATATCTATAGTAAAATACACTCTTGTTGTTACATATATTAATGTAAAATTTTAGGAGGCTCTTATGGCACTTATTGAATTTAA
>NZ_KV817343.1:252392-252712 GCF_001814615.1 Streptococcus sp. HMSC078H12
GCTCTTATGGCACTTATTGAATTTAAAAATGTCAATAAATATTACGGAGACTATCATGCACTTCGTGATATAAATCTAGAAATTGAAAAAGGACAAGTTGTGGTTCTCTTGGGACCTTCTGGTTCTGGGAAATCCACTCTCATCCGTACAATCAACGCCTTGGAATCCATTGATAACGGTACGCTTATCGTTAACGGACATAATGTGACGGAAGCTTCTGCCAAAGACTTGGTAGAATTGCGTAAAGAAGCGGGGATGGTTTTCCAACACTTTAACCTCTACCCGCACAAAACCGTTCTTGAAAATGTAACCTTGGCACC
>NZ_KV817343.1:252812-253850 GCF_001814615.1 Streptococcus sp. HMSC078H12
ACTATCGGTGACGTGCTTGCGGTTATGCAAAACCTTGCCAAAGGTGGCATGAACATGGTTGTCGTAACCCACGAAATGGGCTTCGCGCGCAGTGTGGCTGACCGTATCATTTTCATGGCTGAAGGTCAAGTTCTTGTAGACACTACGGATGTGGATGGTTTCTTTGACAATCCAACTGAACCTCGTGCGGTTCAATTCCTTTCTAAGATTATCGACCACAACTCTGATCGTGTCCAAGTGGATGCCTAAGGAGGACTTATGTTAATCAAGAAACTTAGTCGCATTTTAGCTATCTCTGTTATAGCTTTTCTAGCAGTTCTCCTCTGGAACACTAAAAGTAGTCAGGCAGATGAAAGCAGTAAACTACTCAATAGTGCTGCAATTCAAAAAATTGTCAAAAAAGGGACTCTAAACGTTGGTGTCAAACAGGATGTCCCAAACTTTGGATACTACTCAGCCAAAACTAATACCTATCAAGGGATGGAAATTGACCTCGCTAAGAAAATTGCCAAAGAACTTAAGGTTAAGGTGAATTTTATAGCGGTTACTCCACAAACTCGTGAAGCCCTTATGGACAACGGGACTATTGACATGCTTATCGCTACTTATACCATTACAGATGAGCGTAAGGCTTCATATGCCATGTCAACTCCTTACTACTACGACCAAATCGGTTTCCTTGTTCAAACCAAATCTGGCTATAAGAAACTTTCTGACCTAAACGGTAAAACTATTGGAGTGTCTCAAGGGTCATCTGCCAAAGCTGCTGTTGAAGAGTATGCCTCAGCTAATAACCTTAAGTTTGACTACGTTCAACTTGGATCTTATCCTGAGTTAGCCGTATCACTCTATGCTTACCGTATTGACGCCTTTGCTGGTGATAAATCAATCTTGTCAGGTTACGAAAGTGATAAAACCAAGATCCTTGATGAAGGTTTCAAAACACAAGAATACGGTATCGCTTCAAGCAAGTCTAACCAAGAGTTGATTGATTATACCAACGATTTGATTGCTAAATGGCAAAAAGATGGTAGCCTT
>NZ_KV817343.1:253950-309875 GCF_001814615.1 Streptococcus sp. HMSC078H12
GTGTCACTTGTTTGCCACCTAGGCCAATGTATTTACCATCATTGTCAACCAAATAGACATGAGAGTTATAAAGGCCGCTATCACCCTTATGATTGCTTGAACGAACGGTTACCTTATAGGCTCCATTAGCTTGCTTAGCTGCCTTGTACCAGATGATATCATCTTGACCATTCTTTTCTGACCAGGTTGGAACCAATACTTCTTTGAAACCTCGTGGCGCAACTAAATTTGAAATGACAAGATCATAGCTACCCGTAGCATTGTTGAGACCAGTGATGGCAAGGTCCGCTTTGGGATCTGACAAAGTAACTTTTGTTTGCGTGCCTCCCACACCGATTTGTGAACCGTCGTTTTGGACATAGTAAAGATGAACATTATAAAGACCAGTTACGTTTTTGTGGTTGTCTACTTGAACAGTAACCTTGTAATTACCATCTGTTTGACGTGTCGCTTCATACCAACGAATATCGTCTTGACCATCAGCCTCAGACCAGACTGGAACTTGAACCGTTCGGACACCCTTAGGGCTATAAACATCTCTGATGACCACATCAAAAGTGCCAGCGCCATTGTTATTTAAGATAGAAATACTACCACTTGGCTTAGTTTCAGTGACATCAACCACGGTCTCAGTCAAATACTGACGGTTGTCATCCTTATCGACGAGATAAACATCCGCTCTGTATTTACCAGTTGAATGTTTGTGATCTGAAACCTTAATCGTCACACGATAGCTTCCGTCTGCTTGCTTACTTGCCTTATGCCAAACCAAATCATCCTGTCCATTAACAAGACTCCATGATGGGACCAAGACTTCCTTCAAGCCATTTGGTGCAACAATATTACGAACCACTGCATCAAAAGTGCCTGTTGTTGCATTATTATTTTCAATCGTTAGGCTTGCACTTGGTCGAGATTGGCTAACTTCCACAACTTTTTCAGTCAAGTAGAAACGCTTGTTAAAATTATCTACGATATAAGCATCTGCACGATATTTACCAGTTGAATTTTTGTGATCACTTGCCTTAATGGTAGCTCGGTAAGAACCATCTGCTTGCTTCGTCGCCTTATGCCAAATCAAATCATCTTGACCACCAACGAGACTCCATGACGGTACTAAGATTTCTTTCACACCTGTAGGGGCAATGATATTTTTCACCACAGAGTCAAAAGTGCCTGTAGCTGCATTATTATTTTCAATCGTTAGGCTTGCACTTGGACGAGCGTAATTAACAGATACTACTTTCTCAGAAATATAATGTCTCTTATTTGTTCGGTCAACAACATAGGCATCTGCACGGTAATTGCCAGCCTCACCCTTGTGATCTACCGCCTTAATGGTTACACGATAAGAGCCGTCCATTTGCTTGGCTGCCTTATGCCAAATCAAGTCATCTTGACCATTGGCTAGACTCCATGATGGGACAAGAACCTCTTTAACACCCAAGGGTGCCACAATATCTCGAACCACTGCATCAAATGTACCAGTGACCTTGTTGTTGTTCTCAATTGAGAAGCTTGCCTTAGGTTTTAGAACATCAGTATCATGAGAATGAGTCAACTTAGCAGGTTCAGCCACGGTATTGCTTGAAACCTCAGAAGCAGTCGGTACCGTCGCATTTTCTGAACTCGCTACTGTGTTCGCCTGAACTACAGATTCAGAGGCAATGACTCTTGATTCAGATGCTACAATCGTTGTTGAGCTTGCTTGACTAACTTGTGGAGCACTTGAGTTTGCTACTTCACTTGTGGCTGTAGGTGTTTCCGCAACAGTTGAACTTGGTCTTGCTGATGGTGACTCTTGTGCAAGAACTGCCCCACCACCAAAAATTTCTGCTGCTGTCGCAGGTTGATACTGGTTCCCTTCAGTAACCGTAGGCATTTGAGTAGCCACCTCATCAGCACTGGCCACCTGAGTGGTCACCGCCATGAGAAAAGCTGCACTGGCATAGTAGATAAAATCTTTTGTTCGCATTTAACTTTCCTTTGACACTTTTTAATACGTCACCCATTTTACCATAGAAAATGTCTTACGAATAGAGCAAAAGTGATAATTCTCTAAAAAAACTATAAAAATGATAAAAAAATAAGTAGTTTACATACTAAAAGTATCAATCTTATCCAAATAAAGAATCTAAAAGCCTATAAACAAGAGATTTCAAACATGTATATAATATTCTGAAAATAGGTGAAAATAAAATATGACTATCAAGAATGTACACCAAAAAAAGCCCTTAGAAGTTACCTTCTAAAGACCTTTCATTAAGAGATTAAGCAAAGATTGAGAAGAATGGTGCACCAAGCTTAGTATCCATTGCATCTCGACTCTGAACACCATGAATGTAATCCAATGAATACCAGCCATTGTTATTGGCATTAAATGGATCACGAACATAAGTTTTACCATTGTCATAGCCATGAAGCACGATTTCGTGCGTGTAAGGATAATTGATGAATTGGCTCGCTCCTACTGCTGCCAGAACATGTTGGCCTGACATCAAAGCTGAAGCAATGTTAGCAATGCTTGAAAGCATGTTGCTCTTGAGACCCCAATTTTTACTTGCTAATACAATACCATCCGCGTCTGTACCAGCAACTGATGTTTTATTGAATGAGTTTGTATTGTAGTACAAATAATCCGCAACTGTCTTTGGTGCAATTACTGTTCCCAAAATATCTGTAAAAGTCATGGCAAGTGATGTTGGAACACAGCCTGACTGGTCCATATTGCTGACACCATACCACTTAGAAGCCCAACGAGGATCACGTTGAGAATAATAAGTCGTCTGAGGCTCAACACGACGATTACGTGGAGCAAGAGCTGTCTCACCAAGGTTAAATCCGTCTTCAGTATTGTCTACATAGTCTACATAAACATGAGTCGTATAGTTACCGATGAGATTCTTATGATTAACAGTCGAAACATTGATTTCAGTATGTGTTCCAGTAGGTGCCGTATTGTACCAAGAAAGGTTTCCTTGGTTGCTTTCTGACCATACAGCTACACGGATATTCTTAATCTGACGTCCTTGTGGCGCTTGATCAACTACAACTGTAAAACTACCTGCTTCTGAGTTAACATTAGTGATATAGGTTTGCGTCTTAGTCTTAGCATTACGGAATTCAACTGTCGTCGTTGTGCCACCGACACCAACTTGTGACCCATCATTTAAAATGTAGTACAAATGAATATTGTACAAACCTGTTGAGTTTTTATGCTTAGTAGCTTGAACATTTACCGTATAAGTGCCATTCGCTTGGCGGGTCGCCTCATACCAAATAATATCATCCTGACCGTCTTTTTCAGACCAAATAGGCACTTGAACAGTACGAACACCTTTAGGACTATAAACATCACTGATAATGACATCAAAAGTACCAGTGTCTTTATTGTTATTAACTACTGAAATAGTACCTACTGGTTTATTATGTTTTACATCTACAATTGTTTCAGTGACATAATGACGTTGGTTGGCATTATCTACGATATAAAGGTCAGCACGGTAATTTCCTAGGGAATTCTTATGCTCACTAGCCTTAATAGTAACACGATAGCTACCATCAGATTGGCGACTAGCTTTGTGCCAAACCAGATCATCTTGTCCGTTAACCAAGCTCCATGATGGAACTAAGACTTCCTTAACCCCATTAGGTGCAACGATATTGCGAATAACAGCGTCAAAAGTACCTAAATCAGCATTATTATTTTCAATAACGAGACTTGCACTAGGGCGAGTTTGCGTAACTTCTACCACTTTTTCAGTGAGATAGAAACGTTTGTTAGAGTCATCTACAATGTAGGCATCAGCACGGTATTTACCAGTTGAATTCTTATGATCCGTTGCCTTGATGGTCACTCGGTAAGAACCGTCGGCTTGACGAGTTGCCTTATGCCAGATAAGGTCATCTTGACCACCAGCTAAACTCCATGAAGGAACAAGAACCTCTTTCAAACCTGTAGGAGCAACAATATTACGAACAACAGCATCAAAAGTACCTGCTGCAGTATTGTTGTTTTCAATCGTAAGGACACCACTTGGTCGAGCATAATCTACAGACACTACTTTTTCAGCAATATAATGACGATTGTTAGCGTTGTCCACGATGTAGGCATCAGCACGGTAATTCCCTTTATTGCCCTTATGCTCACTTGCCTTAATGGTTACACGATAGCTACCATCATTTTGCTTGGTTGCCTTATGCCAAATAAGGTCGTCTTGACCATTTTCAAGGCTCCATGATGGGACTAACACTTCTTTAACACCTAGTGGTGCTGAGATATTAGTGATAACGGCGTCAAAAGTTCCTGCCTTAGCATTATTATTTTCAATAGCAAAACTTGCTTTTGGTTTCAACTGCTCCGGTGTCTTACCAATGAAGACTTGCGTAGTTGTACCACCAACACCCGTCATTTGACCATCTTTTTGAATATAATAAAGATGGATGTTATAAAGACCGGTTGAGTTTTTATGAGCTGAAGCTTTAACGTTTACTGTATAAGTTCCGTTGTTTTGACGGTCAGCCGTATACCAGATAATGTCATCTTGGCCATTAATTTCTGACCAAATTGGAACAGAGACAGTTTCAACACCGTTTGGTGCCTTAACATTAGAGATGACAACATCAAAGCTACCAAGAGTTGGATTGTTATTGACAATAGAAATGGTTCCACTCAAATCGCCTTGAGTGGCATCAACCTCAGCACTGGCATTAGCTGTGAAACGTCCTGTATAGTCCACGCTATGGTCAAAGACATGTTTACCTGGCAAGAGATTAGCAGTAGCTGAAAACTGCCATGCACCAGTTTTGGCATTATAGCGCATGTTCTTAGCACTTGTTGCTGTAAGAGTTGTTGATGGATACTGGGCAACCCAGAAATTCTCAATCCCAAATTGAGAGGTTGATACCGGTCCACGGTAGCCTAGATTGTTCTCATCCAACCAGCTGGCACTTGTATAGAACATCAAGTTGTTGTATCCATGCTTACGCATTTCATTAACCCAAGCTTGAGTGTTACGGTTGATATTTGGAAGCATCTTAGAGTCTTCGAAATCATTAACCATAACAGTACTCTTTGGAAGGTTTAGTTTTTGTGCAGCTTGGATATAGAAACGAGCTTCTGCACGTGCTTCTTCCTCAGTTGTGTATCGAGAAAAATGATAGGTTGATACTTGAAGACCAGCAATTTGAGCATTGCGAACTTGTGATGGTGCTTTAGGGTTGTTGTACCAAGTGTCCTCAGTCAACTTGACAACGACACCACCCACACCTTGGCGTGCAAGAGCACGATAGTCATCTACACTGATATCACCATTATGGCTGCTGACATCGATAAAAGTCTTTGGTTGCACCTTAAGCGTTGGCGAAGGAACATCCGTAGAATTCGTCAATTTAGCAGGTGTTGCTACAGCGCTGTTTGACGTTTCCGAACTTGTCGCACTTGTAGAAGCTGTTGCACTTTCTGAACTAACAACTGAAGATGTTACTGAAGTTGAAGTCACAGCAACAGTAGAGTTAGCTACTGAAGTTGATGCCGCAGTTGTTACAGCCTCTGAACTTTGTGGTGCAAGTGAGGTAGATACCGCAGGAGCACTAGGTTTTGCCACCTCACTCGTAGCTACGGGTGCTGAAACAGTTGAACTAGGAGTTGCAGGCAAGGCTGCTTCTCCACCAAAAATCTCAGCCGCTGTCGCAGGTTGATACTGATTTCCTTCAGTAACAGAAGGCGTTTGTGTCGCCACTTCATCTGCCTGAGCAACCTGAGTTGTCACAGCTAAAAGAACAGCCGCACTGGCATAGTAGATAAAATCTTTTGTTCGCATTTAACTTTCCTTTTGCATTTTTAATACGTCAACCATTTTACCATAGAAAAACTCTAATGGAAAGGTCATTATTAAAGGTTTTCTAAATAAGGCAGAAATATTATAAAATTCTAAACGCTCCAAAAATTGCGATATATCTTATTTGAAAACCCTTTAACTACCTATTCGTATTTAACACTAAAAATCCAAAGAAATTTGCGAGATATAGCTAAAGATGAAAATGTGTGACAAAAGAAAAATCCCCGAACATCTGTCCGAGAATTTTATCAGCTTTATTTACGTTTTGGTGGGTTATGGATAGCTTCTCCAAGTACGTCAGCAAAGGCTTCATACATGTTTTCAGAGAAGGTTGGGTGACCGTGGATAGATTGCAAGAGTTCATCTACAGTCAATTCATTTTCCATAATTGTTGAGGCTTCGTTAATCAATTCAGCTGCGGCTGGACCGATAATATGAACCCCAAGGATTTCATGGTACTTCGCATCTGCAACGACTTTAACAAAACCTTGAGCTTCGTTTGAAGCAATGGCACGCCCGTTACCAGCGAAGCTTGATTTACCAACGAGAACATCACCGTATTTAGCGCGTGCATCTTCTTCAGTAAGACCACACATTGCAACTTCTGGGTGTGTATAGACAGCTGCTGGTGTGTAGTCAAGGTGAGCCTTACGGACATTGCCACGCATAGCATTTTCAGCTGCAACTTCACCCATACGGTAAGCCGCGTGAGCAAGCATCTTAGTTCCGTTAACATCACCTGGTGCGTAGATTCCTGGGATTGATGTTTCTTGATAAGCATTAACTTTGATACGACCACGGTCAAGTTCAAGGTTAAGATTTTCAAGACCATCCAATTGAGGGACACGACCGATTGAAAGAAGGGCACGATCCGCAACAATTTCTTCACCATTATTAAGTTTAAGGGTCAATTGGTTGTTAGCTTCTACAATCTCAGAAACCCCAACAGATGTCATGATCTTCATACCCTTCTTAGCAAGGATTTTTTGAAGTTCAAGAGATACTTCTTTATCCATAGCAGGAATAATGCGGTCAGCCATCTCAACAACAGTCACTTCTACACCATATGAGGCATAAACAAGACCAAGCTCGATACCAACGACACCACCACCCATAACAGCAAGTGATTTAGGCAATTCACGCAAATCAAGGATATCATCTGATGTCATCACAAGTTGTGACTCAATACCAGGAATATTGATACGAGATACTTTTGATCCAGTCGCAAGGATGATATTACGTCCCTTGATTGTTTCTGAACCAATAGTAACTGTCTTATCTGGATTAACTTGACCAAGACCGTTAAAAATAGTGACCTTGTTAGCCTTCAAAAGACCTTGAACACCACCAGTAAGAGTCTTAACAACAGAGTTCTTAAAGTCAACTGTCTTATCCATATCGATAGTGTAGTTTGTTGACGCTAGGTTAATACCACGACCTGCAGCAATCTTAAGTCCATCAAGGATTTCTGCATTTTTAAGATAGGTCTTAGTTGGGATACATCCTTTATTCAAACATGTTCCACCAAATTCAGATTTTTCAACGATGGCAACCTTACCACCAAGTTGTGCACCACGAATGGCAGAATAGTAACCAGCAGGACCACCACCAACAACGATAATATCGTACTCATTGTCAGCAAGCGGTGCTTTTTCTGCAGCAGCTGCTGGAGCAGCTTGGGCAGGAGCTTTAGGAACTTCAAGACCAGCTGATTCCAACTGAGCAGTTGCTTCAGCAACAGTTGCGCCAGCTGCCTTGTCAGCCACAACTTCACCTTCTGCTCCAATATAACCAATAACCTCAGTAACTGGCACTGTTTCACCAGCCTGACGAGTAATTTTCAAAAGAACACCAGAATCCTCTGCTTCAAGTTCCATGTTCGTTTTATCTGACATGATTTCAAGAAGAATATCTCCCTCATTAACCACATCACCCTCTTGTTTTTTCCACTCGATGATTTCGCCTTCCTGCATGTCCACACCAAGCTTAGGCATAATAATCTCAAAAGCCATTTATAAGATACCAAGAGCGACCAGAAAGCGACTGAAAATTAGGCGTCTGACATGTCAGCCTGCTGACGTAGACAGACGGTCTATTTTCCAAGCTTTCCGCTCGGGTTCAGTTATACCCTCTGGTTCGCCCTCTCCTTTCTATTAAAACTTCAGTTTTCAGATATTTTTTTCTTAAATCAACAATTCCATAGGATTTTCAATCAAATGTTTCAAATCAACCATGAATTTGGCACCATTCATACCATCTACGATACGGTGGTCAATTGTCAAGCATAGACCCATGATTGGTCGTACGACAACTTCTCCATCAACAACAACTGGAGTTTGAATAGTTGCTGAAACACCAAGGATAGCTGAGTTTGGTTGGTTGATGATTGGGTTAAATGACTTAGTTCCAAACATTCCCAAGTTAGTAATAGAGAAGGTTGAACCTGACATTTCTGCAGCCTTCAATTTACCAGCCTGAGCCTTCTTGATGACATCCTTAGAAGCCACAACAAACTCAGACAAACTCATCTTATCTGCACCGTGAACGACAGGTACAATCAAGCCATCATCGAGACCAACGGCAATACCGAGATTAACAAATTTGTGTAATTCGATATTTTGCGCATCGTCAATCAAGGATGCGTTGAGGTAACGGTGTTCCTCTTTCATAAGAGTACGCACAACTGCCAAACCAATCAAATCAGTGAAGGTTACCTTCATGCCAGTCTTATTCATGATTGGATCAAGGACTTGCTTACGAAGAGCCATTAGGTTAGTCATGTCCACGTCATAGTTAAGAGTAAAGGTTGGTGCAGTCAAGTATGAGTGCGTCATTCCCTTAGAAATAGCCTTACGCATAGCAGACATTGGGATAACTTCCACACCTTCTGGCAAGACTTTTTCAGGTTTAGCTTCAACCACAGGAGCAGCAGCCGCTTCCTTAACTTGCGCTGGAGCACTGATTGCAAGGATATCTTCCTTAGTAATCTTACCACCAAAGCCTGTTCCAGATACGCTAGCTAAGTCAATACCAAGATCCGCTGCAATCTTACGTGCCAATGGAGTCGCCTTAGGTTGAGCACCCTTAAAGTTTTCAACGTCATCAGCATGAACACGACCTTTTGCTCCAGTTCCTGGTACTTGAGCGAGGTCAATCCCCAACTCACGCGCCACCTTACGAGCCTTAGGTGTTGCACGTACTTTGCCGCCTTCGTGAACGATAGGTGCTTGCGTTTGCGCTGCCACTACAGGCTCTGCTACAGCGGCAACTTCTTCAACTTTTGGCGCAGGTTCAGCAGCTGGCGCGCTAGCTGCGTTGTCAGCTACCACTTCACCTTCTGCTCCAATATAACCAATAACCTCAGTAACTGGTACAGTTTCACCAGCCTGACGGGTAATCTTCAAAAGAACACCAGAATCTTCTGCTTCAAGTTCCATGTTCGTCTTATCTGACATGATTTCAAGAAGGATATCTCCCTCATTAACCACATCACCCTCTTGTTTTTTCCACTCGATGATTTCGCCTTCCTGCATGTCCACACCAAGCTTAGGCATAATAATCTCAAAAGCCATATTTTATGATACTAAGAACGCTAAAATGCGACAGAATTTTAGGAGTTTTACGTTAGTGTGCTTGCACACAAGTAAAACTATCTAAATTCCGAAGCATTTCGTTCGAGTTCAAATCAACTCAAACGCTTTAACGCCCTCTCCTTTCTACTTTAAATTATAATTTCCGATACTCCCACAGTTAAAACAAGAAACACATTTTACTAGCGAGAAATATCACTTAACCGTCGCTAGAAAGTTAGTTTCCTTTATTGGCCATCTTGATAATAGCAGCCTTAATCTTTTCAACATCTGGAAGAACCGCTTGTTCCAAGACACGCGCATAAGGTACAGGCACATCTTCACTTGCCAAACGTACAATTGGGTGGTCAAGGTAATCAAATGCTTCACTTTCTGTAACCATAGCGGCAATCTCACCGATGAATCCACCAGTCTTATAAGCATCATTGACCAACATAAGTTTACCAGTCTTCTTAACTGACTCGAAAATCAATTCCTTATCAAGTGGGATAAGCGTACGTGGGTCAACAACCTCAACATTGATACCTTGTTCAGCCACCTCTTCAGCAGCCTTAAGAACACGTTCCAACATACGACCATATGTGACAATAGTAAGGTCAGTTCCTTCACGCTTGATTTCACCTTTTCCAAGTGGAATGTAGAAATCAGGATCTTGTGTTACTTCCTCTTTCTTACCGTAAAGTGCTTTTGGTTCCATGAAGATAACAATATTATTATCTTGAATAGCAGATTTCAAAAGACCTTTAGCATCGTTAGCATTACCTGGAGCAACCACTTTAATCCCTGGAATGTGAGTCAACCATGACTCAAGAGATTGTGAGTGCTGTGCGGCAGAACCAATCCCTGAACCAGAAGCTACACGGAAGGTTACAGGAGTCTTCAAACCACCACCAAACATGTAGTTGTTTTTTGCGCCATTATTAACGATAGCGTCAAGGGCAATCGTGATGAAGTCCATGAAAGTCAAGTCAACGATTGGACGAAGACCTGTAATGGCAGACCCAACAGCTGCACCAGCGATAGCTGCCTCTGAAATTGGTGTATCTTTAACACGTTTTTCACCAAACTCTGCCAACATACCAACTGATGTACCGAAGTCACCACCATAGATACCAACATCTTCACCCATAAGGAAGATATTTTCGTCTTTACGCATTTCCTCGCTCATAGCAAGGTTTACTGCCTCACGCAAGGCCATCAATTTTGTTTCACTCATACTTGTATTCCTCAACCTTTCTCTTTAGTCTACCCATACATCTTCAAAGGCAACTGAAAGTTCTGGATCTGGGCTATTTTGGGCGAACTCATAAGCTGCATCAACCTCTGCCTTAACTTGGCTTTGGATAGCATCTAACTCTTCAGCGCTTGCGATATTTTCAGCAACGAGATAGTCACGGTATTTAATAATAGGATCGTTATTGTTCTTCCACTCGTCAACTTCTTCCTTAGTACGGTAAACACCCGCATCAGCAGTTGAGTGACCAAACCAACGGTAAGATTCTACCTCAACGATAGCGGGACCGTTGCCACCACGGACATGCTCAACAGCCTTGCCCATTGTTTCGTATACAGCCAAAACATCGTTACCATCTTCACAGTAAAAACCAGGAATACCATAAGCTTCCGCACGTGTATAAAGGTGAGGTGTGTTTGTAGCTTTATGAATATCCATTGAGATACCATAACGGTTATTGATGATAAAGAAGATAACCGGCAATTTCCAAGTAGCTGCCATATTGACTGACTCATGGAATGAGCCTTCATTAGTTGCACCATCTCCTGAAAAGGCCACAACAATGTTTCCTGTTTCTTTGTATTGCTGAGTGAGAGCTGCACCTACGGCAAGAGCATAACCACCACCAACAATACCGTTAGTTCCGTAGTTACCTTTTTCAAAGTCAGCCAAGTGCATAGAACCACCACGGCCCTTAGAAACACCTGTCGCCTTACCTGCAAGCTCCGCCATCATTTTATTCAAATCCATGTCTTGGGCAATAGATTGTCCATGACCACGGTGATTTGAAAAGAAGATATCGTCATAGCTCAAGTGTTGAACAGCCCCAACGTTGGCTGCTTCCTCACCAACTGAAAAGTGAGTCATTCCTTGAACAAAACCACGACGAACCAATTTATTAATACGTGAATCAAATTCACGGATACGTTCCATTTTAGTGAACATCTCAAGATGTGTCTCTTTAGAAAGTTTTACCATATCGATCTCCTCTATCGAAATTTTACTATACATCTAGGATAGGTTAAAAAAACTTAATGGGCAAGAAATATGCTTGAAAAATGAAAAGCCTTACATCTTTATCACTTATAGGCAATTCGTATGCTCTTTTTGTTTGCGATATGGTATAATAGCATGATTGTATAGATTTTACCCGAATAGGAGAATATTTGATATTGAGTGACGTCATCGTTCACGGGCTTACGGCATGTATAGCTTTTATTTTACAAATTGTTATCTTCAAGGTAACTACGAAAAGGCCTTTAAGATACTGGATTCTTATTTTAGCAGCTTTAGTCATTTTTGCCTCTAGTTATTTTGGTATTTACTTTCCAAAATCTGGTTTTATTGCACTTGTGCTCTTTCTAGCTAACAAATCCTACAAAAATCTGAGACATACCATTTTGGAGACTTCCTTCATACCTTTCACCTTTGCCTTAATGGTGAGACTGGTAATTTTCCTGATTATTCCAATCTTTTTCCCTTCTGTCCTAGATTATTATTTTGCTGGTCCATTTATTCTTTTGCTTGCGTTTTTGCTATGGTTCGCTCAAAATGCCCTTCTTCAAGTGGACTACTCTCGAATGATGCAAATTGACAAAGCAAGACCATGGTACAAATCAACCTCTGTTGCTCTTTGTGCTCTAGCCATTATTTACTTTGCTTCTGAACTTCTTTCAACAGACATTCACTTTACCATTGCCTTTCTTATTATTACAGCTCTGATTCTATCTGGACAGGTTAATCTCTATAGAAAGGACCTCAGTGCACAAACACAAGCAGCTCAAGAGGAACATTCTCTGCTTCTTCAAAAATCAAGCCAGAACATCAATACTTGGTACCAGAAAAAAACTAGCCAAGAACTCTTCATCAAAGACGAAGCTGAAAATCTCTACGATATCATCCGTTTCCAACAAAACGAGGAGGCTCAGGAGTTAATTGACTACTTGCTGACTCCGAATCCGTTAGATAAGAAGATTGATCATTTTTATCGAGATAAACTTGAAAATATTAAACTCCCTGATTTGCGAGTCCTCTTTGAAGCTAAATTTCTAAAGGCAAAAGAATTGGAGGTTTGGGTTAGTATGGAGGTTCCAGAACCCATTACCGTTTATCCTATTTATCCTTTAGATTGGGTATATGTCCTATCAACTATCTTGGATCATGTCATTGACCAAGCACAAGATAGTGAACAGAAATACCTTAGCTATGCTTATTTTAAGGATGAGGATAGTCAACACTTTGTCGTTGAAAGTTCAAGCACTAAAGAAGATTCAGCTATTACATCTGATTTCTCTGATCCTGAACTAAAACGCGTCAATACTATTCTATCTACTTATCCAAACGTTAACATTGTTTCAAATACACGTACTGGGATTTATCGCTTACAAATTGAAATTGACATGACTAAAGGAGGTTACAATGATTACTAATATTATCAATCCTCTCTTACAGGCCGTTAGTTTCATTTCTATTTGGTACCTCTACCAGACTATGTCTAAGGTAAAGCCACTACGAGGACACCTTTTACTTCTATTTTTATCCTATGTAGTTGCAGCGTCCTACTTTAGTCTCGTAAAAATCGTTGTGGACCCACTTTTCTTCCTTGTTGCTGATTTGGCCCTTGTCAAAGAGCGTTCTTTCTATCATCGATTGCTTTACGCTTTTTATCCAACTATCCTTTTTGATATGGCAACACGACTACTTTCAATTGTCATTATCCCTCACGTCTTACATATCAAAGGTGATATTACCCTCAACACTAACTTACATATCTTGACCTACATCTTAGCACCATTAATCATTTACCTAATGCTTAAAATCTTCGCTGTAGACCTAAATCAGATGAGTAGTCTTGACGAAGCTTGGGCTAGACGTAACTGGTTGCGAAGCACTGCCTTCCTAGCTGTCTATTATGTCTTCTTTACTGTTATCCATGGTCTTAACAGTATTCTTCCAACAGCAAATGACCCTAAAAATTTATTTGAAATAGTTTTCAAGGTCAGTCCTAATAGTTCTGTTATCTTAGTTCTCTATATTGCCCTACTACTATGGGATTTTTACAATTGGAACCAGGCTGTCCACCAACAATCTATCGATAGACTGAACAAAGAACGTCATAAATTGTTGGGTACTATGACTAACTATAGCAAAGCCTTTATCCAGATTATTATGCAAAAGCAAACGTCCTTCGACTTATTCAAGAAAAATCTCAAGGAGGTTTCTCTTGCCTTGGAAAATGAAGATACTGCCAAAGCTACTAGTCTACTTGAGATTTATAAAACAGACAATACTAGCATTGGTAATCCAGAGACTCAAGAAAACTTGGATAGGCTTAGCAATCCAATAATAGCTAGTTTTCTTTCAAATCGTATTTTGGAAATGAGAGCGTCACATGTCGATATTTCCATTAATATTAGTCCTCAGTTTGGTGAGATTCCTTTATCTGACCTCGATTTATATCAACTGCTCCAAGCTTCGGATAGAGCGATATTTAAACTACTTCGTCCTGATGTCAAGGTCAATAGTAGTTACCTTCAACTAGATCACTCACAACTCCTTGTTGTTGAATTACCAGTTTTGGCTGATAAGGTTATCAAAGATAAAGAACTGAATGATTTAGTAAAGAGTTTGCCAAATGTTGACTATCGCATCGGTTTACATGCAGGTTATCTGACTCAAATTATTGAAATCTTTGAACCTGGTTATTAAGATCATATTAAAAAAGAGCCAATGGCTCTTTTTTTGTTACTTTATATCTCTTCACACTAAAAATTCCTAACAGTTTAGAATGAAAGGAATTATTCGCCAAACAAAAAGACACCCAAGATCATATAGACTGAGTGTCTCTATTGATAGTAAACTCCAACTAGCGTAGCTTAGAAGGCACCGCCTCCGCCGCCTCCGCCACCACCAGAGAAGCCACCGCCTCCAAAGCCGCCACTACCACTATTTGAATTGATAGAAAAGCTACTTACGGTATCTGAGGCAGAAACATAAGATTCTAGATAATTGACATTATTCAGCATAATAAATGGTGTCGCAGAATAAGTAAACTCATCTAGAGATGGATTACTGAGGTGAATGTTGTATCGTTTTAGCACATCACTAACTTTTTTCGCCTGTCCATAGAGTGTCGCATAAACCAAGATACGATTCCATAGGATGACAGATTCTAATTCTGACTCTTTAAAGCTAGGAATACTCTGAATCATATTTTTAAAGCTATGCCACTGGTAATACGTTGAAATTTGAGTTGAATCAAGACATCTCTGACGACGTCTTTTCACCAAGAACCAGAATAAAACGGTAAGTCCTGCTATAGGTAGTAGTCCGAGAATATAGTAAAAACCAACTCCTGATCCAAATGCACCAAATAAGAACAAAGTTGAAAGTATACAAAGCATCATTGAAAGTGCCAAAGCTGCTACCCCCAATATGTTAAATGTCTTTTCTTTTGCACTAAAATCTCTATAAATTTTAGGAAGTCC
The DNA here is from genome assembly GCF_001814615.1 of Streptococcus sp. HMSC078H12. Lineage (NCBI taxonomy): Bacteria > Bacillati > Bacillota > Bacilli > Lactobacillales > Streptococcaceae > Streptococcus > Streptococcus sp. HMSC078H12. The sequence goes on from NZ_KV817343.1 coordinate 269,102, forward strand.
TAGCGCAAATTCCTCTTTTTCAACGCCTTTGGCTACTTGATAGCCGTCATTAGAGAATTGATATTTGACACGTTTTCCCTGAGAGCGAATAGTTTCTCGCTCATAGCTTGTTCTAGCACTCTTGAATTGTTTTTCTAGAGCATCTTTATCAAGATAATAGCGCGAGAACATTTCACTATCTCTAATTTCCATGCGACCATCAAACAACATATCCAAGAATGACACTTCAAACGAAGAGAGACCTTCCTTTTCAATACGTGTCAGAATATTACTATCACCTTCTCGCCTAAAAGTGAGATAACCTCTATCAATCAAATCGAGGATGGTAGCTTGCACCATATATTTGAACTTCAAAGGACCCGTTTCTTCTTTTAGCCCTGTTTTATCGAAAGACTGATTATAAACATTCTTAGCTAAGACCAAAGGTGCTAAATCTTGAGGGGCTTCATAAAGACGTGCATCTCGAGGGAAAGAAGGCGTTCTAGTGCTATAAAGAACAATAAGGTAACAGAAAATACCAATAAGAACAAAGCTTAAAATTACAAGTGGCAAAATGACATAAAAAATGCGTCGGTAGTTTTCTTTAGACTTTTTGATATCTCTTTCTTTTTTTAGAAACTCTGCCTCATTTGTCTTATGTAATAAATAAGCCTGATTATTTTCCCGTAAAGTACTGGTCATCGGCCAGTAGGCATGTAATTCCAATTTACCTGATGATGGTAAATTGTCTACATGAACCTGATAACCTGCAGCAGTACGTTTAACCTGTGGGTCTTTTCCAAAATAGCCAGTGTGAGCGTAAAGCTCTCCTTGACTTGCATCTAGACCATCAACTGTGAAATCAACCTGTCCAAATCCTTTATCCCAATCAGAGATTGGAAACCAATTTAAAACTGCAATATCTGAATATAGATTCAACAACTGTTGGATTTGCCAAGTAACTTTGAGAACAACCCTATCACCATCTGAACCTGAATTATAAACTTTGAGTTTAACACCATCATAAGAGTCTGTTTTTTCAACTGTAATATCTGTTTTTTCTTTCCCATTTACGGTTGCTGAAACCTTGGGATCATCCATAATAGAATAACCACCAATTTTCCCCAAGGTTACATACTGACCTTTATAGTCACTATCAAAATCATAAGTCACTTCCTGAGTAAACGTTGCATTACCATCATCATGTATAGAAAGGTGACCAACATAGGAAGGTAGACTATACTCTACCTCATCCTCGTCAGCTTGAACGTGTTGCAAAGAAAGTGGCAGAAAACAGGCTAACAAAACAGTTAAAGCAAGGTATTTAACAAGACCTTTCAGTATCTTTTTCATCATTTTGCTCCTTTAAGGACTAAAAAAGCAGGTGCAACACCAAGTGTCTCGATGTGCCCTGCTCTGATCTGCTATTTAGGCTTGATAAACAATCTCACCGTCACAGATAGTGTATTTGACACTTCCCTTAAGCTCTTCACCGACAAATGGTGAATTGGCCGCTTTAGACTTAAAGTCTGCTGTGACCTGACGTTTTTCTTTATCTGCAAAAATCACAAGGTCAGCTGGTCCATTTTCAGCCAAATAACCGGCATCGAAGCCATAAAGCTCAGATGGATTGCTGGTCATCACTTTCAATAGCTCAATTAAATTCAAATGACCTGCATCAACCAAGTAGGTCAATCCAAGAGATAGAGACGTTTCAAGACCAGTCATTCCTGATGGTGCTTTAGTCACATCATCGACATTCTTTTCATCGGCATGGTGTGGCGCGTGGTCTGTGGCAATAACTGAGATAACTCCAGATTTCAACCCTTCGATAACGGCCTGACGGTCAGATTCCAAACGAAGTGGTGGGTTCATCTTGGCATTAGCACCTTTTGAGAGCAAGAGGTCTTCAGTCTTAGAGAAATGCTGCGGTGCCACTTCGGCAGTAACTTGAGCTCCAAGTTTTTGAGCAAACTCAACGACTTTTACAGATTCAGCTTTTGACAAGTGTTGAATATGAACATGTGCTTGTGTATCATAAGCAATCATGACATCACGCGCAATCATACTGTACTCAGCTACGCCAGTTGCCCCACAAATATGAAATTCTTTTTTAGCAATATTCTCATTGAAACCGAGAATACCATTAAGATTGGGATCCTCCTCGTGAAGACTGATAAAGGTATTATTCTCTTTAGCTGACTCCATGGCTTTTTTGACAATCCCAGCATTGGTCAAGGGAATACCGTCATCTGAGAATCCGACAGCACCAGCTTCAAGCAAACCCTTGAAATCAGTGAGGTTTTCACCATCAAAATTCTTAGTAATAGTCGCAACAGACTTAACATGAATATTTTCCTTAGCTGCCGAAGTCAAGACCTCCTCCAAGGTTTCCTTGTCTGAGATCGTTGGATTTGTGTTAGCCATCATTACAACTGTTGTAAAACCACCGGCAGCAGCTGCTAAGGCCCCAGTATGAATGTCTTCCTTATGAGTTTGACCCGGCTCACGGAAGTGAACATGGATATCCACCAAGCCAGGAGCAACCACAAGACCAGTCGCATCGATGACTTGAGCATCTCCAGCCTCGATATTTTCAGCAATCTTAACGACTTTTTTACCATCAACAAGAACATCAGCTCGCGTATCCAAACCAGACTTAGGGTCTACAACACGACCATTTTTAATCAGTAACATAATCTTCCAACTTTCTATTTTACTTCAACCAATCAATTGGAGATTGGCCTTGAGATACAAGGTAGGCATTGGCTTTTGAAAATGGCTTGCTGCCAAAAAAACCACGATAGGCCGACAAGGGACTCGGATGGGCACTCTCAATAATGGCATGTTTAGAGTTAGTCACTAGTGCCTTCTTCTTACGAGCATAGCCACCCCAAAGTATAAAGACAACAGGAGTATCCTTTTGATTGAGAACCTCAATCACAGCATCTGTAAAAGGTTCCCAAACCTGACCGGCATGCCCATTTGCTTGACCTGCTGGAACTGTTAGACAGGCATTAAGCAAAAGCACCCCCTGCTCTGCCCATGACGTTAAATCATGAAAGGATCTAGGACCTAAATCTTCCTCTAATTCCTTGAGAATATTTTTCAAAGACGGGGGAGCTGGAAGGCTATCAGGTACCGAGAAGGAAAGTCCCTGTGCTTGATGAGGCCCATGATAAGGGTCCTGACCAAGGATTACCACCCGCACTTCTTCAAACGGAGTCTCCAACAAGGCATTAAAAACCTTGTCACGTGGCGGATAAACCGTCCCCTGGCTATAAACCTGGTCCATAAACTGATTTATCTTTGAAAAATAATGGTCAGGCAGCTCCTCTTTCAGAAGCTTGTGCCATGTCGAATGTTCCATAAAAACCTCTTTTTAGACTGTTTTACACCCTAAATTATACCATAATTTGTAGGGAATATTCGGAAAATACTGAAAAAGCACCATGATTACGAAGCATTTCCTATCAAGTTTTAAAAATACATTACTCCACAAGTTTAAAGGGCTTACAACCTTTAACTCGTTATAGTTTTATGCTATAATTTAAACTTGTATTTTAACAGAAAAGGTAACCCTATGACTACGTATGAAAATTTAAGAGCAGCCAGACGAGGTCCCATAGTCAGCATCGCTGCCTACCTTCTTCTTACCATTGCAAAACTTCTAGCTGGACACTTTTTAAATTCTAGCTCTTTGATTGCCGATGGTTTCAATAACTTGTCAGATATTTTAGGGAACGTGGCCCTACTCATTGGATTGCACCTAGCTAGTCAACCTGCTGATGCAGATCATAGGTTTGGTCATTGGAAGATTGAAGACTTATCAAGCCTAGTCACTTCCTTTATCATGTTTGTGGTAGGCTTCCAAGTCCTAATTCAAACAGTCCGAAAGATTTTTCTAAGAGAGGAAACTGTAGTCGATCCCCTTGGTGCAACCGTCGGAGTTCTTTCTGCTATCGTCATGTGTGGCGTTTACTTATACAATAAAGGACTTGCCAAAAAGCTGAAATCTAGCGCTTTGATTGCGGCCGCTAAGGATAATCTCTCCGATGCCGTAACTTCTATTGGAACGTCAATCGCCATTGTTGCAGCATCCTTCGACCTCACGATTATTGACTATATTACAGCCATTATCATTACCTCCTTCATTCTAAAGACAGCCTATGATATCTTCATGGAAGCAACCTTTAGTTTATCAGACGGTTTCGATGAGAGAAACCTCAAAGCCTATGAAAAAGCGATTCTTGAGATTCCAAAAGTCACTAAGGTTAAGAAGCAGCGTGGCCGTTCTTATGGTAGCAACGTCTATCTTGATATGGTGGTTGAAATGAATCCTGACCTCTCTGTTTACGAGAGTCATGCCATTACTGAACAAATTGAAGAGGTTCTCAGCAAGCGTTTCTCTGTCTATGATACTGATGTCCATGTAGAACCAGCTGCTATTCCCGAAGATGAAATTTATGGCAATGTCCTTCACAAACTCTCTCGCAATGAAAAGATTATTCTGTCAAAAATTCCTGACTATGAAAATCTCTTAGCACCAGACTTCTACTTAATCGATGAAAATGGTCACCACCACAATCGTGAAGAAGTCATTGCCAATAACCAACCACTTCTCAATAATTTTGACAGCTTCAAGATGACATCTGTTAGTCAAAAAACGAAATTAATTAGTTATGAGTTGGGAGGAAATTTCCACACTAGTATCTGGCGTCGAAATGAAACCTGGTTCATGATTTACCACCAAGTCACAAGGATAAAAGATGAAAAGTAACGAGCAAGCAAGCTCGTTTTTTCTGCTTTCAAATAGTTTTGTGTAACATTCAATCGATTCTAAAAATTACATTAAAATACTAAATGTTAGGAAAACTCTAACTTTTATATGTTATAATGAAGATGTTTGTCACTACCGAATTTAGGGTTTTGATAGGCAAATGATATTAATAGATAAAAATAGGTTCTGCCAGCTACAGAACCCCATAGATATTAAAGGAGACACATTGTGAAAAAGAAAATTGTTGCCGTCCTTTTAGCAGCTTGTCTAGCTCTAGCACCGAGTCTGTCTAGTGCAGACGAATTGATGGATATCACACGCGCTGCTGGTTATACTGAAGCCACTGAGGCCTATCGTCCCAAATCAACCCTCTTAATCGATGGAAATACCGGAGATGTCCTCTGGGAAGAAAATGCTGATGAGGTGCGTGACCCAGCCTCTATGTCTAAGGCCATGACACTTTATTTGGTCTTTGAAGCTATGTCTAAAGGAGAGATTTCTGAAGATACTGTTATCACAGCTACTCCAACCGACCAAGCTATTGCCGATATTTACGAAATTTCAAACAACAAGATTGTTGCGGGTGTTGATTATACCGTTTCAGAACTCATCACTATGACAGCGGTGCCTTCCTCTAACGTTACAACCGTGATGCTAGCCAACTACTTGACCAATAATGATCCTGATAAATGGCTAGACATGATGAATGAGAAATCTAAAGAGCTAGGGATGACCAATACCAAATGGTTCAACGCTTCTGGTGCCGTTGCTGTTGCCTTCAAAGGTTACTACAGTCCTCAACGTTATGATAACAACCAAACCAACCAAACAACTGCGCGTGATTTGGCTATCATGACCTATAACTTCATCAAGAAATACCCAGAAATTCTCAAGTACACTAGCAAACCTGTTGTCACAGTTAAAAAAGGAACACCTTACGAGGAAACCTTCGAGACTTACAACTACTCTATTCCAGGTGCCAAATACGGAATTGATGGGGTTGATGGATTGAAGACAGGATCTAGCCCAGAAGGTGCTTTCAACTATATTGATACCATCAAGCGTGGTAATCAACGTATGATTGCTGTCATCATGGGTTCTGGTGATTGGTCTGACCAAACAGGTGAAGAGATTCGTCATACCTTTGGTAATGCTCTCGTTGAGAAGATGTACAAAGACTTCTCTTACAAGAAAGTTCTTAGCAAGGGTGAACAAGAAATCGACGGTAAAAAGTATAATGTCGAAAAAGACGTCTATGCCACCGTTAAAAAAGGTAAAGACCCTAAAATCTCTGTTAAAGATGATCACATTGTCATTGATAATGGTCTGAAGACAGTATCACCTAATATCAAGGCTACTTCTGTTAAGGCTACAAAAGTTAAGGGATGGTTCGATTTTGGAAGTAACCAAAAAGATAAAAAGGCTACTAAAGCAACGAATAATGGCCAACTCCCAGTTTATTTCTGGTTGCTATGCCTTATCCCAGTTGGTCTCCTCTACTTGATTTACCTTAATGAAAAAGGACGTCGTCAAAGAGTCAAAGAACGTCGACAAGCAAGACAAATCAATAAATAAAAGAAAGCGTGTCCATGACACGTTTTTTTATACTCTATTCAAGGAAGTCCCCCAAGAATACTGATAAAACCACCCAAAACTATGCTATAATAGTCAAGTATGACTTTTTTTACAAACAAATAACAAAAATAGATTAAAGGATGCTTTTAAGAGTGTCTAAACGTTGTTACTAAGGAAATTATTTTGAAAAAGAAATTGTTAGGACTCTTCCTGGTAGCTAGTTTGGCTTTAGCTCCCAGTCTGTCGTCCGCTGACCAACTGGTAGATATTGCACAAAAAGCAGGCTACAAGGAAGCCACCGAGACCTATCGACCTAAATCATCACTTTTGATTGATGCCAATACTGGGGACATCCTTTGGCAAGATAACATTGATGAAGTACGTGACCCCGCTTCCATGAGTAAGGCCATGTCTCTCTACCTGGTTTTTGATGCTTTGTCAAAGGGAGAAATCAAAGAAGACACCGTGATTACAGCCAAGCCAACCGATGAGGCTATTGCTAATATCTACGAAATCTCAAACAACAAGATTGTTTCTGGAGTTAAATACACGGTTTCGGAACTTATCACTATGACAGCTGTTCCCTCTTCAAATGCAGCAACAGTCATGCTTGCCAACTATCTCAGTAATAATGATCCTGACAAGTGGATTGATCGCATGAACGAAAAGTCTAAAGAGCTCGGCATGACAAACACTAAATGGTATAATGCCTCTGGAGCTGGGGCGGCATCTTACAAAGGCTACTACACGCCTAAACGTTATGACAATAACCACTCTAACCAGACGACAGCTCGTGATTTGTCTATCATGGCTTATAACCTTATCAAACATCACCCTGAAATCCTTAAATACACTAGCCAACAGACAGTAACTGTCAAAAAAGGAACACCATACGAGGAAACCTTTGAAAATTACAACTACTCCTTGCCTGGTGCTGATTATGGCCTCAAAGGAGTCGATGGCCTAAAAACAGGCTCAAGTCCTCGTGGAGATTACAACTACATCTCCACATGCAAACGAGAAAATCAACGTGTCATTTCAGTTATCTTGGGCGTTGGAAATTGGGAAGACGAAAGTAGCGAAAAAATCCGTCATGCCTTCGGTAACTCCCTCATTGAGAAAATGTTTAAAGACTATTCCTACAAGAAAGTCCTAAGCAAGGGCAAACAAAAGATTGATGGTAAAAAATACGATGTCCAAAAAGATGTCTATGCCACAGTCAAAAAAGGACAAGAGCCTAAGATTAGTGTTAAAGATGATTATGTCCTTGTCGATAATGGCTTAAAAACAGTGTCACCTAAGATTACAGCAAGTACTGTCAAGGCAACTAAAACTGGCTTTTTCCTCTTTTCAGGAGGTCAAAAAGAGAAACAAACAAGCAATAAGCATAACTTTATGAAACATTTTGCCTTGTTCTGCTTCCTCTTATTACCGCTTTATGTTGTCTACTTGATTTATATCAATGAGAAAAAACGTCGTCAAAAAGTCAAAGAACGCCGTCAAGCTCGACAAATCAATAACTAAAAACGTGCTCGGTTGAGCACGTTTTTAGTTGTCTCCAAGAAATGTTTTGAGATGAGACATCTCATTTCGCATTTGTTCCAATCCCTCTTGATAGATGGCTTCAAACTTTTCAGGATCCTTCTCCAATCGACCAACTTCAAGCGCATGCTCTGGACGAATGGCATAAAGATTTCCAGTTTTTTCCAAAGCCTCAATCTTTTCAATACTCTTATTGTAGTGAATATGGCGACTTGATGCTACTTGGACAAATTCAGGGTATTTGCGGTAAAAGAGCTTGTAGATTCGCTTACTCGTTTTAGATGGCTCTTTACGATAACCCTTAGGACGCGTCAGAACGACAATGAGTTTGTCAAAGCCCAAATTCTCCATAAAATCAATGGGAAGACTATCAGACAGTCCACCATCCATGTAGCGTTTACCCTTGTACTCGACAATTTCAGAAACCAAAGGTAGGGCGGAACTTGCACGAAGAGCTTCCATCTGCTCAAAGACATGATCAATCTTGATATAGTCTGGTTTGCCGGTCTCAATATCTGTAGTGACTACATAGAAGGGAACACCCGACTCCGCAAAAGCCTCCTGATCAAAAACGTCTAACTCCATAGGAACCTTATAATAAGAGAACTCCTTATTTACAAAGTTACCTGTTGTCAGCCATGACCAGAAACTCATGTAGCGACGGTCTCCCATGAATCGTTTGTTGTAGCGAAGGGCTCTTTTGGGCTGGTTAGAAAGGTAATTAACACCAAAAAGCGCTCCAGCTGATACTGATACAACACCGTCTACTTTGATTCCAGCTTCTAAAAAGGCATCTAAAACACCAGCAGTGTATAAGCCACGCATGCCTCCGCCTTCAAGGACTAAACCTACCTTCATTCTAAAATCTCCTTCTTGATTGGTTCTGCTAGGACTTGATAACCTTGTGGACTCAAGTGTAAACCATCCGTTGTGTAAGTGTCATTTAACTGTCCTTGGGCATCTGTCAGGTAATCATAAAGATCAACATAGGTCACACCAGGGAGAACAGCTAATTGTTGATTAAGTTCACGGACAGTCGCATTATTTCGAATCTTAACCTTAGAAGCATATTGTGAATTTTCACTAACCGGAAAAACACTCAGCAAATAGACCTCAGTAAAGAGGGATTCCTGACGAACTGTCATGATAATATCGGAAATACGATTGACAATATCTCGAATGGGGTAGCCCCTTCCGATGTCGTTAATACCAATCAAGAGTACCAATTTACTGGGTTCCAAATCTAAAACTTGCTCTTTAAGGTGTTCTAAAAGCCAAACCGAGTCTGTTCCAGCAATCCCACGGTTTACCAAGGGGACCTCTCGACCCAAATATTTTTTCAATGCAAAAAACTCCGTGATGGAGTCCCCTGCAAAAACAATTTGGCCTTTGTCTAACTTCTGATTTTCATTCACAAATTTGTCTAAACGCTCTTCTTGATAGGCCACAAGCTCGGGCCTAGTTGTTTCAATCATACTTCATCCTTTTTTCTTAAATATTATACGCACTACCGTGATCAAAGCTAGAAAAGTTCCAAGTCCAAGAAATAGCCAGGCAAGATTTTCAAAACCTGATTTATTGGCCAAAAGGGCACCGGAAAGTAGAAATCCCAATGTCAACAAGGCTAAAACCAGATTATTTAAAACTTTCTCAAAGACTTTAATTCGACCTGAAAAGTTGATAAAATCATGGTTTACCACAATTCGTCCGTTTAAAATCTGCTCTAAGAGCTGATGTAGGCGACGCGGAATATTTTTTCCATTGCGAATCAGATAAAAGAGTTCAATCAAGATACTCTCTTTATTCAGGGCCTGCCTAAGCATGTCAGGGCCCATATTTTCTAGGAAATAATCCTTGGCCAAAGTCATCAAATCCATATTTGGGGCCAACTCTCGGAAAATACCTTCGATTTGAAGCGAAGCCTTCTCCAAAATGGTAATTTGAGACGAGGCTTTAAGATGGTTCTTCTGGAAAATAGTCAGTAAATCCTCTAGCAAATCTGTCATGGACAGACTTCCCAAGTCAACACCAGAATAACGCCCCAGCATCTGCTCCACATCCTGACTTAGAACTGCACGGTTTAGCCCATTATCAAACTGGGTAACTGACAAGATAGCCTTAGTCATGCCGTCAACATCCTGAGCAGTAAAACTATATAGGATGTCATTTAAGGACGCACGCATCCCCACTTCCAACTCACCCATAATCCCAAAGTCAATGAAACAAATCTTGCCATCACGTACCAAGAGATTTCCAGGATGAGGGTCACCATGAAAATAGCCATCTTTGAAAACCTGCTTGATAAATGACAACATTAGTTTCTTGCCCACGTCTTCCAGATCATAACCAGCCTCAATCAGTTGGCTGTAGTCATTAAGTGGAATCCCATCGATGTACTCTTCGACTATGAGGTGTGGCGTCGTAAAGGAATCATAGACCTCCGGGACACCTAGACAAGCAACAGTCCTGTTATTTGCCTTAAAACGCTTCATGGCCTCTGCTTCATTTCTGAAATCAAGTTCCTTAATTAGGGTTTCTCGCAGATTTTCCAAAACCTCCTGAACATCGACCATAGGTATAAAATGCTTTGGAATATGGCGTGCAAGCTTAATGAGAAGCTGAATATCTTCCTTAACGACCTCATCAATACCAGGTCGCTGAATTTTTACAATTACTTCCTGACCAGACAACAATCTAGCCCTATGGGTCTGAGCTACAGAACCAGAAGCCAAGGGCTCTTCCGAAAAATCAAGAAAACTGTCAGAAAGCCCACTGGGTAATTCTCTCCTAATGGCCGTCATGACTTCCTCTTTATTCAAGGGAGGAACTGAACTCTGGAGTTTTGATAATTCTCTGATATAGGCCTCTGGCAAGAGGTCAGAGCGCGTGGATAGGATTTGACCAATTTTAACAAAACTAGGTCCCAATTGCTCAAAGGCTTGGCGTAGCTTGACAGGTGTTGTCTGTTGGTCTTGAGGAAGGTGTTTTTCACGATAAGAAAGGAGACCAACTGACGAGAAAACCTTCAACACATGTCTCAATCGTTTACTTGCCATTTTAGTCTCCTTACATTTTATTTATTTTGACTGAGCAAAGCGTCAAGTTTTTCTTCAAGACGTTTCACGTCATCCTTAGTCGCATACTCAACTGAAGATTTCTTAGCATCAAGTTTATTCAAAAATTCTTGAGCTTCTTCCTTACTTTGACGTTTGAGCTCTTGTTCTAGTTCCTTACCTTCTTCAACAGTCAAACGCCCCTTTTCAACTAACTCTTTGACAAAACTATCAGCTTTATCAACTGTCATAGCAGTCAAGCCAATACCAGCTAAGAGAACTTTTTTCAAATCATTCATTATCGTTACCTCCATCTAAGTAGGAAAAGCAAAGAAATAGACTAGCTACTTCTTCAGAAAATATAAGAACGTTTTCACACTTTTATTCTACCACTTTTTCAGAAAATGTGTTAATTAGCATAAATTAAAATATATAGTATTCAGATACTTAATAAATAGATATATTCACTAAAACACTTATTTATCAAGTTTGTACTAAAATACTAAATAAGAATCTCAAGCTTTTGCTGAGATTCTTAACGATTTTCTATTTGTAAAGGGCTGCACCATTACTTTCGATAACAGACTTATACCAATCAAATGATTTTTTCTTATAACGAGCCAAGCTACCACTACCATCATCATTACGATCAACGTAGATGAAGCCATATCGTTTACTGAGTTCAGCCGTTGAAGCTGAGACCAAGTCAATTGGTCCCCAAGTCGTATAGCCCCAAAGCTCCACACCATCTTGAAGAGCTTCACCGACTTGAATCAAGTGTTTTTGAAGGTAATCAATACGATAATCATCTTCAACTGTTGGACCATCAGGACCATCAACAAGGACATCCTTGGCACCCAAACCATTTTCGACAATAAACAATGGCAATTGATAACGATCATAGAAGTCATTCAAAACTAGACGAAGAGCGATTGGATCGATAGCCCAACCCCACTCAGATTTCTCAAGGTAGGGATTTTCAACACCACCCATAATATTTCCTTTACCAATTGTATAGTCTTCTGGATTATGTGCGGTTGCCACAGACATATAATAAGAGAATGAAATAAAATCAACGGTATTCTTCAAGATTTCTTCATCTCCAGAAGCGAATTGTATTTCAATACCATTATCTTTTAAATAGCGTTTAATATAGTTTGGATATTTCCCACGGGCATGGATATCTGAGAAGAGATAGTTTTGATTTTCAAACTCGTGAACAGCCAACTGATCCAAAGGATTAGCTGTCATCCCATAAGCAGGCATAGCAAGAACCATACACCCAATCTTAAAATCAGGGTTGATGTCATGTCCGATCTTGGTTGCTGAAGCTGATGCGACTAACTCATGGTGAACTGCTTGGTAAAGATCCTGTTTAGAGAGCTCTTCCATCGGAGTTGCAATCCCACCTGACATGAACGGTGCGTGTAAAACAGAGTTCACTTCATTAAAGGTCAACCAATATTTGACCTTATCTTTATAACGTGTGAAGACTGTACGAACATAATTCTCATAAAAACCAATTAATTTACGATTAGTCCATCCATTGTACTCACGCGCCAAGTTGAGTGGTGTTTCATAATGGGACAAGGTTACAAGCGGTTCGATGCCATACTTGGCCAATTCATCAAAAACCTTATCGTAGAAGGCTAGACCTGCTTCATTTGGCTCGGTATCATCACCATTTGGAAAGATACGAGTCCATGCAATTGACATGCGGAAGACCTTAAAGCCCATCTCTGCAAAAAGTGCTATGTCTTCTTTATAACGATGATAGAAATCTATACCTTCTAGTTTTAGATTATCTGGTGTTGGTTGGTCAGTAATCAAAGGATTCAAGGCCCCGGGTTCAAAGGGAACACCGCCTTTTGGCGTTACATCCTGTACGGACAAGCCTTTGCCATCTAGGTTGTAAGCACCCTCAAACTGGTTGGCAGCTGTTGCACCACCCCAGAGAAAATCTTTTGGAAATGTATATGTCATCTTTTATCTCCTTGCATTGTTCAATTTACTCATAGTATAACACTTAGAAAACGATTACACTTATACTATCTTATTGAAATCTGATACTATAACACGAAAAAAAACAGACCGAAGTCTGTTTGAATTAGTCATTACTTTCAAGAGCATTTGCTGCTTTGGCTTCCTCTCGCCTAACAACATTATCTTTAACAATCTGATATAGGGTTGCGGCTACTGGCACAGAAACCAACATACCCAAGATACCACCCAAGGCAGAACCTATGGTGATTGCGAAGATAACCCAAATACCAGGAAGTCCGGTAGATCCACCGACCACATAAGGATAGATGAGATTCCCTTCAAACTGCTGCAAAATAACCACGTAGGCAACAAACAAAAGCGCCAAGGTCACAGAGTGCGTCATAATCAAGATGGTACCAATCGTCACACCAATATAAGCCCCCACAACTGGAATCATTGCTGAAAAACCAATCAGGATAGAGATAGTCGCTGCGTAAGGGAAATTAAAGATACTCATCCCAATATAACACAAGGTCCCCAAAATACAAGCCTCAAGCGACTGATAGACGAAGAAATTGCGGAATCGATTATTGAGAATAGCAACTACATAGTGGAAAGTCTTACCATAACGTCCTAAATAGACGTCTACCAAACGATTGACCTGATTCCCAAGCTTCTCTTTTCCAGCTAAGACATAACAAGAAAAGACAATACTGATAAAAAGATTAATCAAGGTTGATGGCAGACTCGTTAAAGAAGTCAAGAAGCTCGTCAAACCATTCATGATTTGTTGAAGCAACTGAGCACTATAGCTATTGATTAGCTCTCTAACCTGTGTCACACCACCAAAATCTTGAATAATTTTTTGCAAGGATTTGTTTTTAAGCAACCAATTAATCAAGTTATTAATAGCTGAGCGGTCTTGACTAATTAAGGTGTTGATACTGTCAATCAAATCAGGAAGGACAGTGAATACTACCCAAGTAAAGACCAAGCCAATGGTTCCCAATGCCGAGAGCAGAGCAATAGGACGCTTGATTTTAGCGATAAAACCAAATGGAATAAACTTGACCAGTAGCTTCTCATAAAAAGACATCAGGATATTTACCACAAAGGCAATCCCTGCTCCAACCAGGAAGGGCTGACTAGCAACGTAAATGGTGTTACAAATTGAAACAACTGTTTCCCAGTAAGTATAGATCAAGAAACAACTGAAAAAGAGGACAGCCAACCAAATGAACTGATTTTTTGTAAATTTCATAGGCACTCCATAATTTAAAATACCCTTCCATTATACACTAAGAAAGGGTTTCTTACTATCTTTGATCATAGAAAGCCGCTAAAATTCCACCAACTCTTGATCAGCTATTGGATCTATCAGCTTGACAAAGTGAAAGCTCGATCCATCGTAATCAAAAACTAAGATGGCACAATTGCCTGGACAAGACTGAAAGGCCCGCTCTGGCTCAACGGCATGAAGAAAAGTCATCAAGGCTCCAGCGTGACTAACAGCTAAAATAGATTGGTTAGGATGCTTATCTACTATCTCCTTAGCACTCGCAACAACACGCGCAACGAACTGATCCTGACTTTCCCCACCAAACTGGGCATAGTGGTCACCAAAATGCCCCACAACAGGTGTCTTGGGATGAAGATACTCTGGCTGACCTTCAAAAATACCAAAATGCATTTCTTTTAGCCCCTTAACACGTTGATAATCAGTACGCCCAGTCGCCAATTCAATGGTATCAGAAGCTCTTTCAGTTGTCGTACAATAATACTGATCAAAAGTCATATCATGTTTTTCAAAATAAGCACGGACCTGACGAGCTTGGTCCCGACCTTTTTCGGTCAATGGAGAATCACACCAACCTTGAATCCGATTGAGTGTGTTAAAAAGTGTCTGTCCATGTCGCATTAAATAGAGTCGTGTCATTCTTCGCCTCCAAAGATATACTCTTCTTCTACAGGATTATATACTGAAACCAGTTCAAATTGCCCTTGATCATAGGTAAAATGTAAGATGCAACAATTTTTAAGACCACGAATATCTGGGGCGGGATTTAAAACACGTCTACAAAACTGCAAAATAGATGGTCCATGACTAACTAGCAAGGACTTAGAACCATCGGCCACACTCTCCATGATGGCCCTAATAGTTAACTCCATACGATCCCGAACCTGGGTCGTACTCTCGCCACCAAATTGAACAAAGTAATCACCAAAGCCTTGTCCATCAGGTAAGGTTTTAGGAGTAAGATACTCTGGCTGGCCCTCAAAAGCTCCAAAATCCTGTCCCTTAAGACCTTTAAGTCTTTCATAGTCTGTTCGTCCAGTCACAATTTCTAGGGTATCACTAGCTCTCTCAGAGGTTGACGTAAAGACATGATCAAAAATTGGCTCCTGCTTGGCTAGATACTGACCAGCCTTTTTAGCCTGTTCGATCCCGACTTCCGTTAAAGGGGCATCGCAGACCCCCTGAAGCCTATGCTGAACATTAAACCGTGTTTGTCCATGCCTCATTAAATAAAATTCTTTCATAATGTTACCTCTAAACCAGAAATCGGATCAATCACCTGAAGAAGCTCCAATTGACCTTGGTTATAATCATAAACACAAACATTACAATTTCCAAAGCCCACTCCTTCAGGAAAGGCCAAGTCCATGAAAATGATCAATCCCCATAAAGCCGCTCCATGACTAACAAATAGAAGATTCTCATCACCCTCTTTAGTATGCTCTTCTGCTTTCTCTATAACAGTCTTTAAAACCCTCTGGCCAACCTGACGGATATCTTCCCCTCCATATGGAACCAAAAGATCTTCGAAAGATCGTGTGCCAGGTCGATGTTTTGGCAAGAGGTGCTCAGGTTGTGCCTCAAAAGAGCCAAAATTCATTTCTTTAATTCCTTTAAGCTGAGTTACAGTATACTCGGGCGCCACAATCTTTGCCGTGTCAGTTGCTCTCTCTTGCGTAGATGAATAGACAGCGTCAAAAGAAATACCTTTCTTAGCAAAGTACTGCTTAGCTTCTTCCGCCTGCCAGATCCCATTTTCAGTCAGGGGAGAGTCACACCATCCCTGAACACGCTTTTGTGTATTAAATAATGTCTCACCATGTCGCATTAAATATAACTTCATTACTTTTACCACCCTTTTTTAAGATAAACCTAAATAATCTTCTAAGATAGTCAAGACCCCTTGATTCTTATGGTGCGGTGCTATTTGGTCTGCCACTTGTAAAATAGCTGGACTGGCATTTTCCATAGCATAAGAGCGGCCAGCCATTTGCAGGAGCTCAAGATCATTGTCACCATCACCGAAGGCCATGACATTGGACTCAGACAAGTCCCAGTGGTTAAGAAGCTGCTTGAGTCCCCAAGCCTTGTGCATGCCTTTTTGAATGAAGTCAATAGCACCAAAACCACTGGGAACAGCAACTAGATTGCCATCAAAATCACGATTAAAAGCCTGTGACACACGATTAGCCTCTTCAGGACTCAGCAACATGGTAATCTTGATGAAATCATCATCTAAATCCTCCAGCCCATTCAAACGTTGAATGGATGCTTCCATGGCGGCTTGCTCTTCTTCTGTTATCATCTCAGCAAAATTGACCCTAGACCCTTTTAACATATAGGAGCCTTGAGCACCATTAAATATAGTTGGCCTATCCAACAAATCATAATTAAAATAGCTTAGCAGGTTTTCAACATCATTTGATGCCATAAACTCCTGACACAGAAGTTTGCCATAGCTAACCACCTGACCACCATTTTCAGCAACAAAATGCAGGCGGTCAAAAGTCTCCGCAAACATGGGTTTAAGACGGCTCATACTATTACCTGATGCAACGACAAAGTGCATATCACGCGCAGCCATAGCATCTAAAATCTGACGGAAACGCTCCTTGTCATAGCTCCCTTTATCGTCTAAAAATGTTCCATCCATATCTGTTGCAATCACCTTAATGGTCATAAAGAACCTCCTTGACTAGCTTACTCTTATTATAACCCTTTTAGAAAACGCTTACCAGTACCATAATAAGAAAAACTGATACTATTCTTGGATATTTAATGGTCTTAGGATTGTTTTGTAAGCCCAGATTGTTTATAATGATAGTATGAAATTGAAGAATATTTTAAGAATACTATTTTCTCTTCTAATGATTGGTGCCATCGTTGGGGGACTGCTCTACCTCACCATCTACTTCAACAACCGAGATATTAAGAAGCTCTCCATGCCATCAAATAAGGACGGACTGAACTTTACGATAAATAAGAAAGAGCTCTTAGATCAGTCTGTTCTACTTGAAAAAGGCAGTATTAAAAATGTAGACATGCAGATTCTATCCTTCAAGAAGGATGGAAAATATATCCTACAAAAAGGGAGAACCGAAGATAATAATCCTGAACTCACAGAGCAAAGTATTAAGTACGAAGCTAAGCGACGAGATGCTCTTGCTCTCATTAACGCAGGTTTTTGGTCTTACGAAGGACTAGATCGTCCTTTCGCCCAAAAGGAAATCGAATTGGGCAAAACAGGCCTTCTATATGGAGATGATCAAAATAATATCACTGCCGGTACCTACCCAAATATAGACACAGCTAAAATGTTTACCCACATGGGAAGCAACGGTTGGGATACAGGCGCCTTTGGTATTCTCATTAAGGATAAGAAGGTAGATAAAACCTGGGAGAAAGGTGATCCTGACCAACCAAATGCCCGTTCCATTTACGTAGAGACCTATGATGGTATTATCCGTATTATCCAAACCTATGGCCACAACTCCCTCAATAAGGGCTTGAATCACCAAGACGTATATAACCTTTTAAAAAATATAGGCTACTCAAATATTCGCCTTGCCTTCCTACTAGATGGTGGAGGAACGACTCGTATGTATACACGATCTGATAATGGTACGGAAAAGGTTGCTGGGGCCTTTGTCGACAATAGAACCTACATTGAGTACCTCTATCTCACCAAGCGAGATAGCAATGCTACTGACCCAAATGTATGGCGAGATCCTGAACTCGTAAAAGCAGGTAAGTCCAAGTCAATTACTTATGACGACTATATTAAAGCAATCTACTCAAATGGGAAAGTTTCAGGAACCCAATACCAGTTTGAAATCTCCAAATAATGCAAAAAATCCTCACTAAGATGAGGATTTTTTATCTTATTTCAAATTGTTCAATGCGGTAAGTAGGTAGTGGCCATCACGAATACCTTTACCGACACGCTTGGTATTTTCAAGCAAATCTTGGTAATCAGTATCTGAAAGATTATCAATGGTAGCCTTCAAATCATGAAGCGATTCTACTGCAATCCCACAGCCATTCTCAAGTACAAAGTGAGACAAGGCTGACTGTTTCCAAACAACAAGCGGGAAGCCTGATGCCAAGTAAAGTGACGCTTTGTGAGAGTTGTTATAGCGAAGGTACTCTCCAAAAACACCACTACATGTCTCAGCACTATCACCATCCCAGACAAGCCCAAAACCACCCTCAAGGGCTGCAGGAAGCTCATCAGGTAGGAATGAGCCAAAGTAAGCCTCATTCTCAAGAGCTCTGCTCTCGTCGAAGCCAACACCATAAAGGTTATAAGCAGGTTTCGCAGGAAGTGAGTAAAGATAACCAGCTTTTTCTTGTGCCAGATTACCAGCCACAATAATTGGCTGATTCTTACTTAGACTAGTCTTCTCTTGGAAATTTGGAATCAAATAGTCGAAAATGCCAAGGCTAACAATCTTATCTTCCGCAATCCCTTTATCCACCAAAACAGATTTCATAATTGGATTGTGGGCGATGATACCATCAGCCGCACCAAGTAGACCTGATTCTTGAATCTTCATACGAATTCTATGTTTCAAAGGAACAGCTTGACCATTCATGAAACGAAGAGCATCTAAGTCATGGATGATGAAATAGATCTTCACACCTCTTTTTCTTGCTTTTTTCACAAGAGATGTGGTGAAGAAACTATGGTGGAGCATTGGAAATTGAATCAAGAGCTCATCACCTTCATTCAATTGGTTTAATGAATGACTGAAGGCTTTCGCCTTATGTATTTGAGCTTTTGCAGTACTCATCTCATACCAATTATCTACTGATAGGATAAGAGCTTTAAATCCTTGACTTTTTACAATAGATTCAACATCATTACGAGCCTTATTTCCTGCATTTTTAGCGTTATTGTCATGAAGAAATTCTTCTTTTAAGTAGTATTTCATAGATTATCGTTTCTCTTAATCAAACTCATTCACTACGACTTCTAGAGCACGCTCAATGACCACGTGCATGTCGTAGTATTTATAGTCTGCCAAACGTCCACAGAAGATAACCTTGTCATTTTTCTCAGCTTCTTCTTGGTACATAGCAAACATGGCGTTGTTCTTTTCATCATTGATTGGGTAATATGGTTCATCCCCACGTTTCCAGTCAGCTGGGTATTCACGTGTGATAACTGTCTTAGGTTGTGTACCATACTCGAAGTGCTTATGTTCGATGATTCGAGTATAAGGAATCTCACGCTCTGTGTAGTTGACTACGGCGTTCCCTTGATGGTTTTCTTCATCCAAGACTTCGTGTTCAAAACGAAGACTGCGATACTCCAACTCACCATGCTTGTAATCAAAGTATTGGTCAATCATCCCTGTAAAGACAACTTTATCAGCTGAAGCTTCAAGCTCTTCACGATTGGCAAAGAAGTCAACACCAAGTTCTACTTCTACATCACCAAGCATGTTTTCAATGATGACGTTGTAACCACCGATTGGAATTCCTTGGTAACGGTCATTAAAGTAGTTGTTATCAAAAGTCAAACGAACAGGAAGACGTTTAATGATAAATGGTGGAAGGTCTGTGGCAGAACGTCCCCATTGTTTTTCAGTATATCCCTTAATCAACTTTTCGTAGACATCTGGACCAATCAACTTGATAGCTTGTTCTTCAAGGTTTTTAGGCTCAACGTCTTTCATATCAGCCGTTTGCTCAGCAATCTTGTCCTTAACTTCTTGAGGAGTCTTAGTGCCCCAC
Source organism: Streptococcus sp. HMSC078H12 (assembly GCF_001814615.1). Classification (NCBI taxonomy): domain Bacteria; kingdom Bacillati; phylum Bacillota; class Bacilli; order Lactobacillales; family Streptococcaceae; genus Streptococcus; species Streptococcus sp. HMSC078H12. The sequence continues at coordinate 289,050 of NZ_KV817343.1, forward strand.
ATAGCATAGAAAGTATTCATGTTGAATGGAAGATTGTAAAGACTGCCCTTGTAGTTAGCAATTGGTGAGTTGATATAGTTGTTAAATTCAGCAAACTGGTTAACATAGTCCCAAACCTTTTTGTTTGAGGTATGGAAAATGTGGGCACCATACTTGTGAACATTAATACCTTCAACATCCTCACAGTAGATATTACCACCAATGTGATCACGCTTGTCAATCACTTTTACTTTTTTACCGCGTTTAGTAGCTTCGTGTGCGAAGATTGCTCCAGACAAACCAGCACCAACGATAAGATAATCGTACATATTTTTCTCCTTAGTTTTTCATTAACTGTTGTTTCAAGTCTTTCATATCAACGCCACGTAAGACAATAATCAAGACGATATAAATGATAGCACCGACAAGACCATCTACTGCTACATTAAGCATAGGTTTAAAATGGACAAACATCTTAAAGACAAAGAGCCCAAGATACATGACAACTGATGCTAAGATAATTTTTAACATGGCTGGAAGGATTGAAACATCTTTGATGAATCTCCTTGAAAAATTCAATTGAATAATCCATACCAAAGCCTCTGTTAAAACTGATACAATGGAGGCTCCGACAAAGCCAAATGGTGGAATTAACAAGAGATTAAGTCCCACACTGACAACGGCTGGAATAGTCGTAGAGAGCATAAACTCACGATGTTTATTATGTGGAATCAAAATCTGGATTCCCATAATATTCGTCCAACCGATAAAGAACATCCTAAAGACCATAATAGCAATGGCAAGATAAGCCTCTTGGAAATCTTTTCCTAGGAAGAAACTCACAAAGTCCTTATTGACAATCAAGAGACCTGCTATAATCGGGAAAATCACCAGATTATAAATCAAGAAAGACAACTCATGCATCTTGTTAACGGCCTTATGGTCACCACTAGACAAGAGACCAGATACCCTTGGAAGCATCACACTACCCAAAGACGTTACTAATGTTAAAAGGATATTGATAATCTTCAAGGCCTGGTCATAAATACCGACATCATTGGTAGATGACAAGGCACCCAGCATGGTACGATCCAAAGTCACGTACAGTGAAATGGCAACCTGAGGAAGAAACAGCAAAATAACAGGTTTGAGATGTTTCTTAGCATAGGATAAATCAAATTGAGGCTCACCAATATATGGTCTCGCTGGTAGCCACATACTCAATTGACCAAGCAATTCGAAGAAGGTCAATAGGAAAACATAGAGATACAAATCACCAGGTGTTTTCACAAAAAGGAAGATAGAAATAACTCCTAAAACCTTTACCGTTGTATTCCTTGCTGTGATACGACGAAAATCTTCCAAACCTTGGAACAACCAAGAAATGTCCATCCCTTTCGATATCAAGCTTAACCCTAAGATGTAAGCCACCATATTTTGCATACCTGGGAAGAACAAACACAATGATGTATACAAGATAAGGGACAAAACAGTCGCCATTAACTGGAGGGTGTAAATGCCCCAGAAATTTTTTCTGATATTTTTGCGATGCCCTGAAATTTCTTTAGTACCATAATTGGCAACACCTAAAGTCGCTAAAAGAATAAAGTAGGTCACAATCGAATTAAAGTAACCATAAGTACCTAAATCCTCTGAACTGAAAATACGAGTAACATAAGGTGTCGTAATAATTGGTAAAACAATGACCAGTAATTGATAGGAAAGATTGTAGGCGTAATTTTTTAAAACTTTCATTCTTCTCTCCTGTTTTTATGTGCAATCCCTAGTGTAGTAGACGCAAATAAGATGTAGAAAAAGATATTATATGATGGTCTAATCCAAAACGCTTCAATCATACAATTCCAGGTAATCAAAGATAGCAAAGTTAAAATCAAATAATTTCCTTGTCGATAGATAACCCAAGATCTCACTAAATATAAAATAACTAGAAGAATTACTGCAACACTTCCATAATAGAACAACATCTGAATATATGAGGAATCTACATAGTTATAACTTAAGACTGATTCCGTTTTACCACCGTAACCGATAAATTTCACCTCTGGGTTACCAAACAAACGTACAGCATAAGTTTTTAAGGCATCGTTTCCTAGTCTCAAACGCATACTAACCAAATTATTTGCGGCAACATAGAATGGACTTGACCATGTAAAGTTTTTCGTTAAGTAATACATAATTCCAGATGACGCTAAAATGGATACTGGAAGTATGCCAAAAATCATACGATGTTTATTTTTATTGAAATAAAAGAAAGCAAATATAAGGATTGAAATTACAATAGACAATGCATTTAAACGAGCATCACAAAACTTAATAATAAATGCTGCAAGACCTAATCCTAAAATTGAACGGGTAATAAGGAAACGATTTCTATTTAGATAACATAAAGCAACATATAAATAAAAACAATGTGATGCAAAATCCGTTGGATAAATGAAGCCAAATGAATTTCTGGTCACAACACCTGTATTTCTCATTTGTATGAACTGCAAGTTTGGAATAACATGAACTAATGATAAAAGTACAGTTCCTAATAGAAAGGGAATAACTACTGCACTATAGACTTTTAAAATAAAATCCATGTCCATATCATATAAAGAAACTAGCAAAATCATATAAGCAAGGAAACTATAATTCTTCATTTGTAAAGCAACAAGCAAGCCTACAATTAGAAGTAAAGGTGCAAAAATCAAGTAGTTGATAGAGAATTTCTTAATGTCTTTAAAACGAATTAGCAGACATAAAGAAACAAGTACAGATATAGAACTCGGTATGGTTGGAATCAATCTCCCTAACATAGTTGTACCTAACATATCTACAGCTACAATAAATGCTAATACAAAACCAACTAACAATTTTTCTGCTTCAATACGAAACATTTTAACTCCTTTTAATTAACACCTGAACCTTTTTAAGAAACAGAACAGTACGGTACATTTTATGTTTTAGTATATATTTTATGAAAGGTTTCAAATCGTTTTCTTCTGTATAAATAAATGATTTGATGGCTTTATTTTCACAAATATCCTTTACATATTTTAACTTTATACTGACTTGAGTATTTTGTTTGGAGATATTATAAATATTACTCATTAAGATTCGCGACTTAATTGTTTTATCAAAATCAAAACTATCCAAATTCCAGTCAGAAAGTAGATTATCAACCATCTTCAATTCTTGAAGCTGATACTGAAGACGCTTAGGGTTATAGCCCGACATGGCGGAACCTTTTCTACCAATGACATAAACGTAGTAGGAATCTTGAGAAAGATAAATCTTATTGACATTACGATAAACATCAAGATTAAAGCGGACATCTTCACCTAACTCATACTGCTCAAAAGAAAGGTTATTTTCAAGAAGAAATTCTCTGCGATATATCTTATTCCAAACTGTGTAAAGCATATCCGATAAGAATAGTTCTTTAAATATCTTGATAAAACCATCCTTGTCGTAACTCCCTTTAAACGGAAGTGACTTTTCAGTACGGCTCTTCTCAGTTAAATCTTCCTCAAAAGAATTATAATAACTAAAAACAACCAAATCCAAATCTGAGACTAGCTTATCTGCAAAATCAGCAAAGAGATTACCAACAAGATAATCGTCACTATCAACGAAGTAGATAAACTCTCCCCTGGCTTTGGACAAGCCAAAATTTCGTGCCGAACCAACACCGTGGTTTTCAATATGATAGACTGAGATATTTGAGTATTCACTAGCATAAGTATCGCAAATACTGCCACTACTATCAGTAGATCCATTGTCTATCACTATAATTTCCAAGTCATCATAATTTTGAGAAATAATACTTTTCAAACAACGGTCAATGTATTTCTCAACATTATAAACTGGAATAATAACAGAGTATTTCAATTTAGACTCCTACTTTTTCAATATATGTTGTAGATGAAATGCACCTTTTAATAGACCCAATCGATACAAAAAATATTTTGTTCTATGAGGTAATTTAAGCTTCTGCTGAAACTTAAGTTTATTTATTTTCAATTCTTTTTTAACACTTTTTGTTAGTTTAGGATAAGTCTTGTATAGGTTAGACTTATATAAACTAGACAAACTATGCGTCATACCATCAACAAAAAACATCTTCGCAATTTCTAATTCACTAGAATCAAGTTTCGAACGAACAGCATCCGAATAATAGATTTCTTTGTAGAAGCCAATCATATTTTCAAATTTTTGCTCATTCCATGATTTGGTAATCGCATCTGGGTTATCAATCAAGTAATGATAGTACTTTTGATTAGTTGCATAGACCTTCTTAGCTGAAAGAAACAGTTTGTAATTAGTACCAAGATCCTCATAGTATTTTCCAATTGGAAACTGGATGTTATGATCAGTGAATAAGGATTTCCGATAGACTTTGTCATTAGCGAAACCAGTTATATAACTGTGCTTCAGCATTTGAACAAAGGCATCTTTACCTTCAAATACTTGAGTCACTTCTGGTTCTGAAACAATAGCATCTTCTTCACCCTTCACAAACTCACGATTAAAAGAAATAATATCAAACTCTTGAGATTCTAACGCTTCTGCTAACGCTATAAAGGTATCTGATTCAAGCCAATCATCTGAATCAGGAAAATAAACATATTCTCCTTTAGCATGAGAAATACCAGTGTTACGAGCTTCAGAAAGTCCGCCATTCTCCTTGTGAATAACCGAGATAAAATCATATGCTTTAACATAGTCATCACAAATTTGAGGAGAATGATCAGTACTTCCATCATCTACAAGTAAGATGTCATAGTGCTTCCACTCTTGAACGAGGATACTCTCAATACAACGTTTTAAATATTTTTCGACATTATAAACTGGAATGACGACAGTTAAAAGTGGTTTCATAGATTATTTACCCAATTAATGATGTTAAGTCTTCTCCACCCTTGTTTAACCAAGCTACAGCATTAAAATAGCGGTGGTAAGTTTTTAAATCGATTCCAACATGTCCTTGCTTTTCAGCTGATTTAAAGTGGACCAATGAAGGTAGGTCACTATAATTCTTTGAAGAGAAAATCACCTTACTCTTATATGGAAGCTCTTCAAACTCTTTCATCAGCTCATAAGTACAAGCATCATTGTCATTGAACTTGAAATACAAATTATCCCAATGCATTCTCTTCAAACGGCGGTTCCATTTTTGAGTTGCTTCTTCTTCATCTGCATAATGCAAAAAATGAAGTTCAATATCATCAAGAATTGCAAGAGGGTAGGCGTTATCAAAGTCTTTGATATATTTCGATTCCTGAACAAATTTCAAGGGGATGTTTCCACTCAAATAGTGTTTTAAATTCTTGAGCATCTTGATATAATCAGGCGAAAAGACAAACATCCCTACAAATGGTGTTTGATAAGGCAAGCCCAACTCCTGATATACTTTTCCAGCCCAGCAATTATCACAAATGATAGTGAAATTTTTATTCTTAAGTCTTCGTCTAGGAATAAAATTAATAATTGGATAAACGATAGGTTTTATTCTATCTTTTAGTGATTTTCTTTCCATAATCTCCTAATTACCTATGTTTTATAATTCAAAAGTACTCTTTTCAGGTAGAAACTCATCAAATGAAGCAATGAATTCTTTCATTACCTTATCTTCATCCTGAATGTTAAAGCCATCATTAATACACACAATTTTATATTTCTTCGAAACTAAAAGATTCCAGAAATCTGAATTTGCATCATCCAAAGAAAATAGTCCACCAATTTTTGAATCACCAATAGCATATTGTCCACTAGCAATTTGCCAATATTTAAAAAGCCAAATATTTGTATCTGCTGGATTCCTAAAACGGCTAGCTGATGTTTTTTCTAAGATTTCCTTTTCTTTCTCCCATAAAAGATTAAATGTTGATTTTAAAAGAGGATATGGAAGATGACTTTCCCAGAAGCCACAAATAAATTTACTATTTTTATAGAGTAAAGATTTTATAACTTGCTTTAAGCCCTGTTTCAGAGAAAAGAACTTTCCATTTTTCAAGATTTCTTCTTTGCTGAAATAACTTGTTATTATCTCCATATTATTAATTTGAAAGTTTCCTGTTCCAAATCGTTCAGGAATAATAGGAGATAAAGCAGTATTATACTTAGGTAGCCCTTCCTCAGAGAAAAAATCACTTGGTGAAACTGGTGCCGTTAAATACATATCGTCGTTAAAACAAACAAAATGTTCTGACAAATTTGGTATTTTATGAATATTACATTCAATGGCATTAGATGAAAACACAGGTAGATAGTCATTATTAATGATTTCTTTATGATCAATAACTTCTAATTTACTATTATCTACATCTAACCAATCAGGTGTTTGATTGTCAGTTACTAAATAAACTTTATTTACCCAAGGTGCAAACTTCTCAACACCTCTAAACCAATACTTAAACGTCCCCCATTCACGGTACGCTTTATCGGAGTTCATATTATTTTCTGATGTTGTAAAAGTAGAGTCATATTTACTCTTTTTAGCTCTCCAATTAGGATCGCTCCCATCAACCCAGGTTACAACATAATCTATCGGAAAATTCATATCACTTCCTCTTTGTTTTTACTTCTTATATAACTCCGAGAAATTACGAATATAACTTTGTAATGAAAAGAGTTCTTTTTGGCGTTTGACAGATGCCTTGCCAAATTGCTCTCTCTTCTCGGTGTTATCAGCCAATTCTTGGATGGCCTTAGACAATTCTGCAGGCTGATTTGGTGTGGCAAGAAGACCGTTTTCACCTTCCTTAACCATTTCACAGACACCACCATGACGGTAGCCGACTACAGGTTTGCCACAAGCCATTGATTCGAGAACTACGGTTGGTAGAGGATCTGGATTGGTGCTTGGCAAGACAAAGATATCAAACATATTATAGAGCTCTGTTGTCTTACTATAATAATCGATACGCTTGATTTGTCCAGCTACTGGTGAGTCTGATATTGCCTTTTCCAACTCATCAACACGCCACTCTTCACCTTCAAAAGCACTCCCTGCCAGAAAGGCTACCGCTTTTGGATTAGCCTTTAAGATTGGAGTCACTGCTTCCAAGAAATCGCCTTGACCTTTCCAAGCATTCACTCGACCAACCATTCCGATAACCAAAGCATCCTGTGCGATACCAAACTGGTCACGAACTGCGCTGGCATCCATTTCATGATAGACGGCATTGTCAACACCATTATAGATGACCTGAACTTGGTCATTTTTTACAAAGCGAGACTGCTTGACGTGGTTGGCCACAGCATTTGAAACTGTCACAATCGTATCAGCATAACGCCCCATCAAAAAGTTGATGAAATCAGAGATTGCTTTTGGTTTGACGATAATTTCATGCACATGCCAAATCAAAGGAAGTTTCAACTTACGTTTGAGATAAATCCCCTCAAGTACCGCAGTCGTATTATTGTGAATAAGAGTAATGCCATTATCCTTAGCATATTTAGCAATTTGCTTTGAATAACGATTATAAGAGCCAAAATACTCAAGAATTCCCTTAGGATTAAAATATTTACGGCGCAAGATTGGATAATCGATAACTTTTACGTTAGCCCCAACCTTTTCCAATGCACTCACTAAGACACCATCGTTGGGCAAGATGACATGAGCCTCAAAGGCATCTTTATCCAAGCCCTTAATAAGCTCCAACAAAACCTTGTCAGCACCATACATTTCGGCACCAGCGTGAAGATATAAAATTTTCTGCATTTCTATCCTTTAAATACTTTCTCGTAGTCTGTAACAATTTTTTCCCAAGTAAAGGCTTCAGCGATACGTTTACTTGATTTTTGATTAAGGTCTTCGATAGCTTGTTCATCCAATTGCTCAGCTTGATCAATGACACTTGCCAATTGGTCTTTCTTCCAATAGAGAGCACCATCTTCACCGACTTCACGGTTAAAGCCAACATCCAACAAGAGATTGAGTTTAGTAGACTCAAGAGCCTCAAGAAGGGATGGATTAGTACCACCTACTTCATGACCATGGAAGTAAGCAAAGGCATTTTCACGAATGTATTTGAGCAATTCTTGGTCATAAACAGTCCCGACAAACTTCACACGAGGATCCTTGTCAAAACCAGTTTCCTGACGCAACTTGTCGTAGAATTTGTTTTCTTCAACATTGGTAATGAGTACAAAGTCCTTGTCAGAGTTAGATGCCATAAAGCCACGAATCATAGCCTCATAGTTATTTTCAGGCACAAAACGTCCTACAACAAGGTAATAATTATTTTCAATGACACCCTTTTCAAAATACCATGTGCGAACCTTATCATCAACCTTAGTCAATCGAGATTTAGTTGTATCTGTCCCATAGGCAATATAAGTTGTTTGAGGACGATACTTCGCATAATCCTTTTGAATATAAGATTCAATGTTTTTACTATCACAAATCAAAAGATCTGCATGTTTTACCATGAGTTGCTCAGAAATTTTCCAATATTTACGAACTGGAAGACTCCATTTCGCACGAAGCCATTCATGACCGTCCGGGTTAACCATAAGGGTACCACCGATAGCCTTGATTTTCTTTTTAATACCTGAGATAAATGGACCGATTCGGCAAGCCAAAACATAAAAGATTGGTGCTTGGTCATTATTTTCCTTAGCAATTTCAATGGCCTTATTGAGAGCTGCGATGTCATAAGCGATGGCACGTGCAGGCCCGATATTTGGAACGTCGATATTGTAGCATTTAGCACCGTTATGTACGAAAGTGTCTGCTGTAATACCTGATTTAGCAGAGTTTTCACGCATACAAGCTACATAATATTGGATATCTTTGTCTTGTTGGAACTCTGTTAACTTCTCAACAAAGGTCTCAAATCCACCATATTTTGCTGGAATTCCCTTAGAACCAACGATATAAACTGTTTTTGTCATTTAATCACCATTAAAAGAAATGGAGAAAGCCATCACTTTGCTCCATCCTTCATTACTACTACTTTAATTGTTTTCAATAAGATTTTGATATCGCGCCAGATTGTCCATCCGTCCATATAAGCAACGTCTAGTTTTACAACTTCATCAAAATCCGTAATCTCACTTCGACCGCTTACTTGCCAAAGACCAGTAATACCTGGTTTAAAGCTGAGGCGACGTTTTTGTTCAGGTGTATAAGATTCGTACTCATCCAATGTTGGTGGACGTGTTCCTACCAAGCTCATATCACCTTTTAGAACATTCCAAAATTGTGGAAGTTCATCAAGACTCGTTTTACGAATGAAATGGCCGATTTTGGTAATACGTGGATCATTGTCCATCTTAAACATACCACCAGACATTTGATTCTGTGCCATCAAATTCTTCTTAATTTCTTCAGCATCTACTCTCATAGAACGGAATTTATAAAACTTGAAGATACGTCCATTCTCACCCACACGGTCCTGAGCAAAAATGGCTGGCCCACCATCTTTACGAATAAGTGGATAAAGGAAGATTCCAACAATCCCACAAAGCACCAAACCAACTAGGCCTCCACAGATATCGAGGAAGCGTTTAGCCAAGATATCTCCATAGCTATAAAAATGCGTTGAAAAGGTAACAACTTTGAAAGGACCCAATTGTTGAATACGTTTTTCACCTTGACTCATAAATTCAAGGGCATTCAAATTAATGGATACTGGAATTCCCATGAGCTCAAAAGGTGATGCATAATCCCAAATCTTGTACTGCTCACTTGGCAGATTAATCAAAACTTGGTCTACTACTGAGTGTGTCGCATATTCGATCAAATTTTCAGGTTTAACACTCTTGATAAATGGATCAGTGAAATAAGGATTATCCAAGACACAAACTGCTGTAATCCTACCATCCATATTGTCTTTCATACGAGACAAAACATTTTCAAGACGCGCCTGATCAGAAATCAAGAGAATATTCTTGTTACTTTTACGACGTGTATAGATAGAAGAGCGGAAATACTTAAGAACAGTATTTGTAACGTATAAGAGAACACCTGAAATCAGGGTAACATAAAGAAGTCCGCGACGTGAGATAGAAAAACTTCCATCTGCAAAAAACGAGAGGAAAGTTGCAATTAGAGCAAATACGAAACAATATTTGACAGTTGCAATGAGTTCATCCAAGTAGCCTCTATACTTAAGATTTTCATAATAACTACTGATATAGTAAGACACTACATGTACGACACCTAAAAGGACAATACTTCCTTGGGTAATCTCTGTATAAGGTATTTTACTAGCTACCATGGCTGCGAAAACAACCACAACCAACTGTATAATACCAATTTCAATGCGACGAATTTCTTGTTTTTCTTTCACTCTAAACCCCTTTTTAATCTGTTAAGGTATAAGGAGCCGCATCATCCCCATTAATGCTATCCTTTTCTACGACGATGTGCTCTTGAATGACCTTCTTTTTGGTCTGATTTTTTTCCGTACTCGCCATATGATCCGTAAGAACCATATGATCCATACTTATCAACTGTCATATCAACTTTATTAAGGACGACTCCTAAGAATTGAGAACCACTTTGTTCCAATTGTTCAACGGCCTTAGTTACGAAACGACGTTTGATTTTCCCAGCTGCTGTAACCAAAAGACTAGCATCCGCCTGATGGGCAATAATAACGGCATCAATGACCAAACCAATTGGTGGTGTATCGATGATGACATAATCATAACGACTACGAGCAACTTCCATCAAATGTCTAAAATTGTCATTTTGCAAAAGACTCGTTGGATTAGGTGGTACAGGACCAGATGCAATGACATCCAAACCAGAAATATCAGTTTGGCAAATAGTTTCATTCAGATCTGCATTTCCTGATAGGAAATTTGAAAGACCTTTATAAGGCTCATTTGACTTAAATGTACCTGACAAAACAGAGTTACGAGTATCAGCATCAATGAGAAGTGTTCGAAGCCCAACACTAGCAAATGAAATCGCCAAGTTAACAGATGTCGTTGATTTCCCTTCGCCAGCTTCAACAGAGCTAACCGCAATCACTTTCATCTGTGTACCAGAAAATTGAATATTTGTGCGAATGGCATTGTAATACTCTTCTGTTTGTTTGGCAAAGTTTACTTTAGATTTTACTAACTTTAATAGAGGCATTTCTTCTCCTTAAATTTTATCTGTATCAGGGACAATTCCAAGAAGTGTCATTCCAAGGGCATCTTCTACATCTTCTGGACGGCGAATACGATCATCTAGGATTTCACGTACCAATACACCAACAACTGCAAGGAATCCTCCAAGCACTGCTCCAAGAAGCACGTTACGTTTGATATTTGGTGAAGATGGTGACTCTGGCAATTTAGCTTCTTCAAGCGTTGTGACATCTTCAACTTTTGTCACGTTCTTGATTTTTTCTGAAGCAACTTCACGAACCTTATTGGCAAGTGTTTGCGCATCTTGACCAGTTTTAGCATTAACTGAAATTGAGATAAGACGAGTATCAGTAGGAATATTAACTGAAATCATTTTAGCAAGTTCAGCTTCTGTCATATTCAATTTTTCATCTTTGATAACTTCTGACAAGACATCGTTTGATGTAATAATTTCTTTGTAGTCTTTTGTCAAAAATGTACCGGCCTGCAAATCTTGAGCAGAAAGGTTTTTGCCATCATTCGCTTGGTTAACCACATAGATACGTGTCGATGACGTATATGTGGGTTGAATGAGGAAATAAGTTCCCAAGAAGGCAAAGACAGCTACATAGAAGGCTGTAAATAGAATAAATACTTTTTAGTCCAAAGTTTTTGCAATAGTGCAAGTACATCGATTTCAACACGCTTCGTGTTTTCCTGAGTCATAGTTTCTCCTATATGTATTGATTTTCAAGTAGTGTTTGTGGATTTTCGATGAAAAGGTTACGAGCACGTCTCGTTCCGTAAGTCTTTTCGATAATAGCGTAGGCATCTTTCATAAATGGTGGTCTTGGACCAAGATTATGCATGTCACTAGCAACCATATGAACCAAATTTTTTTCCAAGAAATAACGAACACGTTTCTTTCTTACTTTATCTTTATCTCCAAAGAGCTTTGGTTTGAGGACATGTGAGCTATTGACTTGAGTATAGCAGCCCATATTGATGATTTCTCGAACACGATCAGCATTTTCTTCGAGGGCATCATAGCGCTCAATGTGAGCAACAATTGGTGTCACCCCTGCTCGCAAAACATTGCTAAGCCCACTATGAATTTCTTTCCAAGAGGTGCGAGCACTAAACTCAATCAAAGCAAATTGAGTGTTGTGCATCCGTGGAATGAGATTCTTTTCGAGTTTCTCCACAATGTCTGAGGTGTAATAAAGTTCACCACCATAATAAATAGTTAAGTCTGGATAAAGTGCTTCTGCTTCTTCTTTTACCTTAGAAAAGTTTGCAAAGATTTTATCCTCTGGGGTTTCAAACATTCCCTTACGACGATGGGATGTTGAAACAATAGTACGCACTCCTTGCGCATAGCTTTCGCCAATGAGGTCAAGACTTTCTTCTAAAGTTTTAGGACCATCATCAACATCAAAAACAATATGTGAGTGAACGTCAATCACTTATTTTTCCTCCATCAAATTTTTGATAGCTTGAGAGGCACTTTCCACACTAGAATCATCCAGTTTCATCATGTAGAGACTAGAATTTGGCATAGCATAAGAGGTCAATTGTCCGGTTGAACCTGTACCTGTTACTGCTTGAGAAGTCACCGTAAATTTAGAACCTGAATCAAGTTGTGTATTGGCCAGAGCATTAATGGTATCTAGAGACATATTCGTTTGAACAGAGTCTTGAAGATTGTTAACAATTGAAGTAAAGTTTGATACTGATTTTAGTGAAGCTAACTTGTTTACAATCGCAGAAATCACTTTTTCTTGGTTCTTACCACGGTCATTGTCTCCTCCATCCAAACTATAACGCTCACGAACAAAGCCAAGGGCTTGTTCAGAATTCATTTGGATATCTCCAACTGGGAAATCAAACTTCCCATGAAGACTTGTGAAAGCTTGATCATTATGAACTGTCACACCACCAAGTTGGTCAATCAACTTAAGGAAAGATGTGAAGTTAATTCGTGCATAGTAATCAATCTTAATGCCATAAAGATTTTCCAGAGTTTTTTCAGATGTTTCGACGCCATAAATACCTGCGTGGGTTAATTTATCATACTGGTCTGCCCCACCATCAGGAATCTTAACGTACGCATCACGTGGAGTGGTCGTCAAGAGAATCTTATGTGTGTTCATGTTAACGGTCATAATGATATTGACATCTGAACGTGATACTGTTGAAATTGAACCGTAGGTATCAATACCACTAATATAAATATTGAAGACTTTTGAATCTACTTGTTTTGCAGAATTGTTATTCTTCTTTTTAATTTTATAAGTATAGATTGTTTTTAGATTTGAAGCATAGTTACTATCGACAGACTCTAGTAGGCTAGCATAAGAGCCACTCAAGACCATAGCTTTAGATTTGCCAGACTTAAGATTGTCATAAGCTTCTTGATATGAAGCAACATCATCAACTTTAAGATCAACCTTTTTGTCTTTCTTTAGAGCAGACATTAAGGTGTCGATATTGTTCTTATCAACCTTAGTTGGTGCTTGTACGCTAGTAAGCTGACTCACATCTTTGATGTCACTATCCTTTGGAACTACGATGCTCATTTCCACTTCAGAAAATGCAGCCGTCTGATTCATACGGTTAGTGATATCAATCATTTGTTTAAAACCAAAAATACCAACCAGAGAAACTAGCGAGAAGATAACCAATACAACCGTTGTCACTAGTGGTGATTTCTTAGTCTTCTGAAGGAAGATGCTAATAGCAAGAACTACCAACAAACCAATGGTGATAATGATGTTCAAAAACCTAAATGATAGGAAATTATAATTGAACATTGTGAATAATAAGACCAATGCTAAAATAGCATACAGAATGGTCAACCCAACGTTGACCATCCCCCACGATCTATTACTCGTACGTTTTTGCTTACGATTCGTACGCGAACTCATATAAATTGCTCCTAAAAATTAAAATTAGACATTTCCCATTATCATTATAACATTACTATAACTTCATTTCAATTGTCATTCTTTTTAAAAAAGAAGAAACCGTTTTTCATTATGATATCAAGCATTTAATTTCTATCATTTTTCATAATATTGTAAACTATTTTTCACATTTTTGGTGGTTGAATCTTAAATTATCGGATATTTATCTATTTATTACAAGTCTTTTTCTTCCAAATATTTTTATTTTTTTCTAGTAGTTTGAAAATTTTTAACCTATTGATTCTTCGAGTAGATCTTAGTTACAACACAAAAGGACGACCTAACGGCGTCCTTTTACAAATTAGTCTGCAATTAGTGTTTCAAGACCAACTTTCATCATGTCAGTGAAAGTGTTTTGACGTTCCTCAGCTGTAGTGTCTTCATCTGGATTGACCAAACTATCAGAAATAGTCATGATGGCAAGAGCATCTACTTGGTGTTGAGCTGCAAGGTAATAAAGAGCTGCTGCTTCCATTTCAACAGCCTTCACTCCCCATTTACCAAGCTCAATGTTTTTTTCGAAATAATTTGAATAGAAAACATCAGATGACAAGACATTACCAACATGTGTTGTCATACCAAGGTCTTTGGCAATGTGGTAAGCCTTATCCAAGAGATTGAAACTTGCAATTTGTGGGAAATCGTATTGTGGCCAATCATTACGGATAATGTTAGAGTTTGTCGCTGCGGCCTGTGCTAGAACTAACTCACGAACGTGAACATCCTCGTTCAATGAACCAGCAGTACCCACACGGATCAATTTTTTAACACCATAGTCAACGATAAGCTCACGCGCATAAATAGAGATCGATGGCATCCCCATTCCTGTTCCCATTACTGAGACACGTTCACCTTTGTATGTTCCTGTGTAACCAAACATGTTACGAACTTCATTAAAACATACAGCATCTTCAAGGAAATTCTCAGCAATGAATTTCGCACGCAATGGATCCCCTGGAAGAAGAATTTTATCAGCAATTTCTCCTTGCTTAGCAGCAATATGAATAGACATAATATAAGATACCAAGGGCGTTAAAGAGGCAAAGTAAAAATAGGAAATCCGACAAAGATGCTTCGCATCTAGGAGAATTTATCTTTTTTACACAGCCTCTAGCCCAGGTTCAGTTTCAAACCCGAACTACCCTTCCTTTCATTTTTTGATGGTAAAGGAGCAGACAGAAAACAAATGAAGACTATCTATTTTCCGAGCTTTCCGCTCGTGTTCAAATCAGAACACACGCTCTACCTTTCTTAATTTTTATTTTTAAATATTTTTCTACTATTATATAGTGGATAAATAACTACTTTAAAAGTGGATTAAGCTTGAGTCAATGAATCAAGAAAATCGTATAACTTTTTGTTCATTTCAGAATAATCGTTGGCACGCAATTGTTCAGGTGTTTGAACAAAAGGCAACTCTTTATTTTGCTGACGTAAATGCTCTTCACCGTCAGCAGCTATAAGTAAATCAATGGCTTCAAGATCAAACTCCAAGTGTGCCTGAAAGGCATAGTGTTTAGGACTGAAGCGAACAATTTGGCGTGGACAACCTTGACTAATAGCAAGAACAACTGCATTATCAGTCAATCCAGGCATATCACCATGCCAGTGACCAGTATTTAGGGTTTTGCCAAAACCTTTGATATGGTCATCCGCCAAACCTGCCTCAGTTAATGTAACAGGGAAAACCCCAATCTCACGTTCTGGACTATGTTCATACTCACCACCATAGGCTACAGATAAAAGTTGAGCACCTAGGCAAACCCCAACAATATAGATATCAGCAGCAATTGCTTTTTGCATAAATGCAATCTCAGCTTCTGGGTCATAATAAGGAAAGGCCTGACGATCTTCATCAGGTGACTGAGGGCCACCCATCACAATTAGAAAATCAATACCTTCAACGGTTTCAGGAAGAATCTCTTCCTCATATACCTTGGTTGATGTGATATTATGCCCACGGTCTTGAGCCCATTTTAAATAGGCTCCTGGGACTTCAAACGTTTCGTGTAAGATAAAATGAATATTCATTGTTTTTTCTTCCATCTATTTTTAATTATCCTCGATAGTAGACTCGCTAAGAGTAGTGGTACTGCTACCAGCCCTCCTTGACCAGTAAAACCTAGAACTAAGGCTATCCCAGTTAGAGGAGCATCTAAAGTTGTTCCTAAAAATACGGTTGCACCGAGTAACATTCCTAGAGTAGGATTGAGTGATAAGCCAAAAATCTCAAGACAACTTGTCAATAAGAAACCTAATCCGGCACCTAAGGTAAAGGAAGGGGTTAGGGTTCCCCCATAAGAGCCTCCCCATAAAAGTAAACATACCATAAGACCTTTGACGACAAGGATAAGAGGTAGGTATGCTGAACCCCCACCTGAAAATAACCATTGGGCTAGAACCTGACCATTTCCCATGATTAAAGGATAGAAAGCTGCAATCCCACCTAATACTACATAAGATAGTGGCATGGTCCACAGAATACGTTTATCAGTAATACGACTTTTGCTAGCCTTTTTGGCTAAGAAGCTAAACATCATCGCCAGCGGAGTTATCACTAATACAAGAACAATAACCTGAATCAGACTAGCAGGGTCTGAGCTAACTTTACCGACTTGATACATTGCCTCCTTACCAACGATTGGTCGAGCACAATAAGCTGACAAATAGGTTGTCACAAGAATGATAACAATATTTTTTGATTTCCAAGCAACCCCTAAGGTTTCCAGAACAAACAGTGTACTGGCAAAGGGGACTTGGTAAACCGCAGCTAAGCCAGCGCCTGCCCCGCAAGCAATTAGCAATTGTCTATCAACAACATCCAAATGCAAGGCTTTGGATAGACTACCACCAAATAGAGCGCCTAATTCTCGAGGCGCTCCTTCTTTACCAATTGAGGAACCAGCTCCAACGATTGCAACCTGCATCAAAGCATGTAGACTTTGGCCAAGAAAATTTGGACTCTTCTTACCAACGAGTTGCTTAGACTTACTAATAGAAAGGAGGGACACTCGTCTCTGAAGGAAATACCAAAATAAACTAGCCAAAACACCTACTACAAGCAATACTGCAAATCGTCGAAAGGGACTTACAGAGTTAAACTGTGACAATAAATTCGATTTATCATTACCAAATACAAGAATTTGTATAAACTCCAAAAGGTAATGACAAAGAATGCCTACCAAACCTGAAGCAATACCGGTTCCAAAAACAGCTAAACTTAACCTAGTCGACTTGGGTAATGACGTTATAGGTTTTATTCCCCGAGCTATCATATTTTAGAGTTCAGCAAGAATCGCTTTTAGCAATCCTTTGAAGTCCCCTTTAACACGCTCTGTCACTTCCACCACTTCTTCGTGGTTCAATTCTTCTTGGAAACCAGCAGCAAAGTTGGTAATACATGAAATACCAAGAACTTTCAAACCAGAGTGAGCTGCGATAATAACCTCAGGAACTGTTGACATCCCAACAGCATCTGCACCAAGTGTCTTATAAGCACGGATTTCAGCTGGAGTTTCATAACTTGGACCAGTCACACCGATATAAACACCATCATCCAATTTGATACCAAGTTTATCAGCCACTTTATGAGCGGTTTCACGGTATTCAGGTGTGTAAGCTTTAGACATATCAGGGAAACGTGGACCAAAATCATCCAAGTTTTCACCGATCAATGGGTTTTGACCAGTCATGTTAATGTGGTCAGTGATGGCCATCAAAGTACCTGGGCCAAAGCCGATACCACCTGCTGCATTGGTTACAACAACTCCTTCACATCCAAGAGCTTTCATAACACGTACAGGGAAAGTAACGACTTCAAGCGGATTTCCTTCATAAAAATGGAAACGTCCTTGAAGAGCCAAAACCTTACGTCCAGACAAAGTTCCGTAAACAAGTTTTCCAGCATGTCCGACAACCGTTGATTGTCCCCAGTTTGGAATATCCGCATAGTCAATGACAACTGCGTCTTCAACTTCTTCAGCCAACTCACCAAGTCCAGAACCCAAGATTAAACCAAACTCAGGTTTTTCAATTCCTTTGCTTTCCAAAAATGCTTGAGTAACCCTAATTTTTTCAAGTAGCGACATGTTATTTCTCCCTTAATTTTATTTCATTCTTAAAAAGTGACCAATTTTTGAAAAAGTTCTTGCATTTCGAATGGTTATATCAGGATAAAAAGGTGTTTTCAATAACTTCTTATGATAAGCTGTTTGGCTATAAGTTGATTTATCATACTTTACCCAGTAGACACCAAGTTGACCAAAATGAAGTATTTCATCTTTCAACTCTAAAGAGTTAATAATCTTCTTCATTTCGTTCTTATCAAGTCTTTCAGTGAATAAGAGGACGTCTTTTCTATAGAAATCATCTTCCCACCACTTAGGTAATGAGGCCACTTCATTTTGATAATCTTCAAGAGTAAAAAGAGAAAATACCTTAATAAATGGATAAGCCTTATTTAGAAATTCCTCTAAAACTAAGAGGAGTTCCTCTTTCATCAAGGTAGAATCAAAGAAAAGATTTCCACTATTTATATAGGAAGAAACATGTGACATACCGAGTTCTTCTAACTCACGACAAAATTCCTCCATGACTACCTTGTGACGACCACCAACGTTTATTCCACGAACCAAAAATGCATAGCGCTTCATTTTAGATAAGTTTATCCAAGAAGCTTTCACCAATCATGGCTTTATCTACACCAAAGTTTTCAGCGACAGTTGCTGAGATGTCAGAGAAATGACCTACTGGAATAAGTCCATTTCCTTTGAATGATGGGCTATAAGCCAAGAAAGGAATATATTCACGAGTATGGTCTGTACCTGCATAAGTTGGATCATTTCCGTGGTCTGCTGTAATCATCAAGAGATCATCTTCACGCATAGCAGCAATGATTTCAGGCAAACGTTGGTCAAATTCGTGCAAGCAATCACGATATCCATGTGGGTCTCGACGGTGTCCATAAAGGGCATCAAAGTCTACCAAGTTTGTGAATGAGAAGCCATGTTTGAAGTCTTCAGAAGTCATAGCTTTAATCAAATTATCAATACCATGGCTATTTGATTTGTTGTGCCCCATATCGTGGTTGATACCAGCTCCATTGAAAATATCATTGATTTTACCAACGGCATAAGTATCGATACCAGCTTCATTCAATTTATCCAAAACAGTTGGTGCAAATGGTGAGACAGCCAAATCACGACGGTTAGACGTACGAGTGAAGTTTCCAGGTTCACCAACGTAAGGACGAGCAATGATACGCCCTAGAAGAGCTGGACGCTCAAGAGTAATTGAACGTGCATATTCACAAATGCGATACAATTCATCCAAAGGAATAACATCTTCGTGTGCAGCAATTTGAAGAACTGGGTCAGCTGAAGTGTAAATAATCAATTCACCAGTTTCCATTTGACGAGGTCCAAAGTCTTCGATGACAGCCGTACCTGAGTATGGTTTATTCGCTTCACGAATGACTTTACGGCCTGAGAATTCTTCAATTTTAGTGAGAATTTCTTCTGGGAATCCGTTCCAGAAAGTATCAAAAGGTTCAGTAATATTGAGACCCATGATTTCCCAGTGACCAGTCATCGTATCTTTACCAAGAGAAACTTCCTGCAATTTTGTTGCATAACCAGTTGGGTTGCTTTCTGTCGGTACTGTTTTCAAAGGTGTTTCACGAGGAATATTTCCTAGACCAAGCTTAGCCATATTTGGCACATTCAATCCTACTGATTTAGAGATATGACCAAGGGTATCTGAAGCACCATCTGGCACACCTGCATTGACAAAGTCATTGGCATCTGGAGCAGCACCAATTCCTACTGAATCAAGAACGACTAAATGCATTCGGTTAAATTTGGACATAATAACACCACAAAGAGATAAAATCTTTTCGAAATTACCTCTTGCCTTTCTATATTATTTAATAGTTTGACAAAAATTAATTAGTTTTCCTCATTAAAAGTGAGGGGAATAAAAATCGGACTAAGCCTTAACTTCAACGACCTTAACACCGTCTCTTCCTGCAACGATGACTTTGTTAACCATGCCATTGAACAATCCATGATCGACAACACCAGTCATAGCTTTTAGTTCTTCACCAAGAGCTACTGGATTTTCAATCTTACCTAAATCAAGATCGATGATATAGTTCTTCATATCTGTAACAAAGCGGTCACCTTGTTCCGTAAGTCGGAATGATGGCTTATAACCCTTAGACTCAAAGACACGATACAGACGGTCAGCACCATATTGAACTACTTCAACTGGTAGTTTGAAAGCACCTAATTGATCAACCATTTTAGACTCATCAACCACCCAAATATATTCTTTTGTAGGTGTAGCGACAATTTTTTCCATCAGAAGGGCACCACCACCACCTTTAATCCCGTTGAGTTGAGGGTCTACTTCGTCGGCTCCATCAACAGTAACATCAATACTGTCAATGTCATCCACTGCCTTCAAAGGAATGCCTAAGCCTTCAGCTTGTTTAGTGGTTTGACTTGATGTCGTTACGCCAACAACAGTAAGACCTTCTTCCTTAATGCGACGGCCAATTTCCTCTACGAAGAAGTAAGCTGTTGACCCTGTACCGAGTCCAACAACCATTCCATCTTCAACGTATTTGGCAGCGGTTACACCAGCGATTTTCTTAAGTTCTTCCATGCTCGTCTCCTTGCATCTTTCTATAATAGTCGTTCAAAACAATTATAACATGTTTCACCAGTAAATAGAAATGATATGAGGGAGGAAAACCGAGGAAAACCGAGGAAAAATCATAACCACCCGTCTAACGGGTGGTTTG
>NZ_KV817344.1:0-205 GCF_001814615.1 Streptococcus sp. HMSC078H12
GTATCTGTTCCAGCTACTTCACGTACAGTGTAAGTGTGCGTACCTTCAGTTGCATATGAGATTGAATCAAATTGGATTGAACCATCAGCCGCATTCTTCTTAGTTTGGATCACATTGCCGTTTTCAAGCAATTCGAAGGTGAAGGCATTTGCTTCAAGAGTCTTACCTTCCAAACGTTTTGTGAAGCGGAATTGTGCTTGTGTTG
>NZ_KV817345.1:0-256 GCF_001814615.1 Streptococcus sp. HMSC078H12
CAAACTCAGAGTCAGCGTCAGTAAGTGAATCAATTTCTGAATCACAGTCAGTCTCAAACTCCGAATCAGCGTCAGAAAGTGCATCAGTATCTGAATCACAATCAGTATCTAATTCCGAGTCAGCATCAACAAGTGCTTCAATCTCAGAATCACAGTCTGTATCAAATTCAGAATCAGTGTCAGAAAGTGCGTCAGTGTCTGAGTCACAGTCAGTTTCAAACTCCGAATCAGCATCAGAAAGTGCTTCTGTATCAGA
>NZ_KV817345.1:356-887 GCF_001814615.1 Streptococcus sp. HMSC078H12
ACAGTCTGTTTCAAACTCAGAGTCAGCATCAGAAAGTGCTTCTGTATCAGACTCACAGTCTGCTTCAACTTCCGAGTCAGCATCAGTAAGTGCATCGGTGTCTGAATCACAATCAGTTTCAAACTCCGAATCAGCGTCAGCAAGTGCGTCAGTGTCTGAGTCGCAGTCTGTATCTAATTCCGAATCAACGTCAGTAAGTGAATCAGTCTCAGCTTCACAATCAGTGTCTAACTCAGAGTCAGCATCAGTAAGTGCGTCAATTTCAGAATCACAGTCTGTATCTAATTCAGAATCAGCATCAGAGAGTGCGTCAGTTTCAGAATCACAGTCAGTCTCAAATTCTGAATCAGCTTCAGAAAGTGCTTCTGTATCAGAATCACAGTCTGAATCAACCTCAGAGTCAGCGTCAGTAAGTGCTTCTGTATCAGAATCACAATCAGTGTCTAATTCTGAATCAGCATCAGAGAGTGCCTCAGTTTCTGAATCACAGTCTGCTTTAAACTCAGAATCCGCTTCAGCAAGTGCCTCAGT
>NZ_KV817345.1:987-2060 GCF_001814615.1 Streptococcus sp. HMSC078H12
GTATCAGAATCACAATCAGTGTCTAACTCAGAGTCAGCGTCAGTAAGTGCGTCAATTTCAGCTTCACAATCTGTATCAACTTCAGAATCAGCATCAGAGAGTGCTTCAGTGTCTGAATCACAGTCAGTTTCAAACTCCGAATCAGCTTCATTAAGTGCGTCCATTTCTGAATCACAATCTGCTTCAACTTCAGAATCAGCATCAGAGAGTGCATCAGTAAGCGAATCACAAACAGTCTCTAATTCCGAGTCAGCTTCAGAGAGTGCCTCAGTGTCTGAGTCACAGTCATTGTCTAACTCCGAATCAGCGTCAGTAAGTGCTTCAGTTTCTGACTTACAGTCTGCATCAAACTCCGAGTCAGCTTCATTAAGTGAGTCAATCTCAGAATCACAATCATTGTCTAACTCCGAATCAGCATCAGAAAGCGTTTCTGTTTCATCTAGTGAGTCTGCATCATTGAGTGAATCACAGCGCACAAGTGCTTCAATCTCGACTTCCGAGTCAGAATCATTGAGTACGTCAAGCTCATTGAGTGCTTCTGCATTTGAAAGCCAGTCTCAAGCCTTTAGTGCTTCAATTTCTGCGATTATTTCAACTGTTGAATCTATTTCGAACTCAGCTTCAAGCTTCATTTCAGCTAGTGAGTCGCTTTCGACATCTAACTCAGCATCATTGAGTGAGTCGGTGTCATTGAGTACATCTGTTTCAGTGTCACAAACAGTCTCTAATTCCGAGTCAGCATCAACAAGTGCGTCTGTATCAGAATCACAGTCTGTTTCAACCTCAGTTTCTGCGTCAGTCTCATCCAGCGTATCAGCTTCAGCAAGTGCATCTGAGTCAGCCTCAGAGTCAACTTCAGTAAGTACCTCAATTTCCGAGTCACAATCAGTATCGAACTCAGAGTCCGTTTCAGAGAGTGCGTCTGTGTCTGAATCAGAATCTGTTTCAACCTCAGTATCACTGAGTGAGTCACTTTCAGAAAGTTCTTCAATTTCAACAAGTGAGTCTGTATCGTTGAGCGAATCGCAGAGTGCAAGTGCATCTGCCTCAGAATCCGCTTCATCAAGCGTTTC
>NZ_KV817346.1:0-88279 GCF_001814615.1 Streptococcus sp. HMSC078H12
CAAACCACCCGTTAGACGGGTGGTTATGATTTGAAGATAAGTCAAGCTGTGCTCAACTCTTTTACAGCCATTCGCTCTTATTTAACCTTCTTAGCTAACATGGTTGCAAATTGAAGGGCGATGGGATTGCCATATTCATCCAAACGGTGAAGGTGACCAAGATTTTCGTTATACTTGACTAATTCCCAGTCACTATAGTAGTTTTTCAACTCACCTTCTTCAAAAGTAAATGAGAAAGGCATGGTACAAGGGTGCTCCTCAGTGTCCATGGCACAAACAATTAGGTTGTAACCACCGACAACAGTACGCTCTTGCATATTCTTGATAATAGACGGAATTTGATCGGGATCAAGGAACATAAAGACGACTGTTGAGAGGATGAAATCAAAGGTCTCAGACTCAGGAAGAGCAGCAGCATTGATATCGTAGTAGCCAGCTCTAACATTGTAATTTTCCTCATCTGCAATCATTTGGATGCGTTGTGTAGCTTCGTTATTAACATCAACGGCTGTAACATCATGCCCAAGAGATGCCAAATAAAGAGCGTTACGACCGTGACCACAGCCTAGGTCAAGGGTGCGACCAGGTTTGATATGGCCAGATTGGACTGCTTCAAGAACCTCAGAGTGGGCTTTAGTATCATACTTTTTAGCCATGTAGTCCTCAGGTTTACAGTAAAAAGAAAGATAGCATTCCAAATCATCTGATGCAGCAGCGATGCGATGCCAAGCTTGTGGTTCAACAAAAGGAATCTCTGTCTCGGGGGTAAAGAGGTGCTCTGCAGTAACCTCCCCCTCTTCATCTAATTCGTAGAAGTGAAGAGATCCTGATAGAATGGTCAATTTAGCCCAAGTTCCCACCTTAGTATTGTGTTTTTGCGTTACCATTTCTGGCAGTGTTGTAGCTGTCCAGTTTGGTAAACGTTTGTAGCAAAGAAGTTGCTGATCTATAGTCATTTTATGAGTTCCTTTCAAACGGTATGACTCTATTATAGCAAAAGTATGGAAAAAGAAAAAAGGCCTAGCCGGGTGAGCTAGACGATTTTCTTGTGAGAGATCTGATAATCTAGGAATGGGGAAAAGTGTTTGGGGAAGATAGGTATAAATGTTAAGAAGGGTTCCTAGACTATTTAGAAAACGTTTATGAGAACAATAAGTTTTAAATAATAGAATACTTATCTATAACTCATTAGGTCTCTCTTTACATTATCTATTGTACCAAAAAAATTCAGAGAAAACTTACATATTTTTTAAATTTGTAAGAAAAAATCATGAACAGTCATTTTCTGGTCCTGAATGGTAATTTTGTGAAAATTTTTCTGAGTGTTTACAAATCTACTGGGATAATATCGATGACTATGTCCTTTAACTACACTAAAAAACGCCTAGCTGCTGTTGCTAGACGTTCTTTATTAGGAGAGATCTGGAAATCTAGGAATGGGGGAAAAGTGTTTGGGGAAGATAGGTATAAATGTTAAGAAGGGTTCCTAGACTATTTTTATTCTGCTTATGAGAATAATGAGCAAAAACTAACAAAGTTGAGTTTTCTAACTCATCCGGTCTCTCTTTACATTTTCTATTTTACCAAAAAAAATGAAGAAAACTTTACATAATTCTAAAATATGTAAGAAAAAATCGTGAACAGTCATTTTCTGGTCTTGAATGGTCATCTCACTTGTATAAAAAAAGCAGGACCTGATAGGTCTGCTTATATTTGTAGTGATGGTGTAAGAACTTAAATCTTGCTATAGAGTTTCTTAACATTGTTAATATCAACAGGTTGGATACTTGTCTTACCACCTTTAGGTTCCATTACAGAGGCAACGGCACTGTTGTGTTCAAGTCCAATTGAGTGTCCTAATTCGTGTTGCGCAGTGTTAAGGAGTTTCCCACCGTTCTTTTGGTAATAATTGTTTTGAACATGGAAGGTGTTCAAGTAAACAGTAGCATTACTATATTGCTTAGTTGGGAGGTAGTAAGTAGAGTAGGTAACTCCAAGAGGAGCTGCCACATTACCTTCATAACGTTCATCAGCAATGATGTTGGCTTTTTGTTTATCGTTAGTGAGCAAGAAATTAAAGGCACCAGTGTTATTCCAAGAAGTGATAGCCTGTTTGTAGGCATTCACGATTTCAGGATTTTTAGCATTGATGAAAACTGTCGCTTCCTTGCTTGACCAGTGAGGAGTATCGTAATTCTCTTTTACGAGTTCGTTATTCTTTTGCCATACTTGAGCAATTCGGTCCACTGGTTTAGCAGGTTGGATAGGAGTGGCTTTAGGAGCTGTCGGTTTAGTGACAGTCGTTGTTGGCTTCTTAGGTTGTGTCGTTGTAGAAGTCGCTGGTTTGTTTACAACAGTCGTTGGTTTCTTAGGTTGAGTTGTAGATGTTGTAGGTTTGTTAGCAACTGTGGCTGGTTTTTTAGGTTGACTAACAGCAGGAGTTGATTGTTTAGATTTTGGTGTAGCTGTTGTCGTTGGTTTTGTAGAAGGTGTTAATGGTTTTGGAATATAAGTAGATAGAATCTTATGAACATTACCATTATTAATTTCTGTTGAAACCCATGTGGCACCATCTTTTGACCAGGTTTGTGCTTGAGCGACAGTTTCGGTCTTTGGTTCAGACTGGTTTTCTACAGCCTTATGATTGCTATCTGTATTTGTCGGAATTCTAGTCTCATAGGTTTTGATTCCAGTCTGGCTGTCGACAGTACTGCTAGCTGTTTGACTATTTTGTTTCAATTCCTCAAAAGTTGGAGTGTTTGTGGGAGTTTGTTCATAGTCATTTTCATGTGTATGAAAATCATCCACAGAGGTATGTGATATAGTAGTCACAGTAGTAGGTGTTTCAGTAGAAACACCTGTTTGAGCGATGGTATTTGTAGTTGTACCTGTTTCAAGTTCGGAAAATGTTTGAGCCTGGTTAGGATCTGAAACATAGGTTTGATCCGCAGAGGCATACTGAGGACTTCCTACAAGAAAAGCACTAATTATACCGACAGTTGCAAGGGTCAACAAGGTCTTTGTCTTAGTCCCTTGCGTTTTAAAAGAATGTAACATAACTTTCTCCTTTTTAATTTAAAACAAAAACAGCTCTCATGATAACACCTAAAAATGAATATAAAGTGACAATGGGATAACAATTGTTTTATAAATGAAATTAGGTGAGATAAAAAGACTTTATGCTGTGAAAAAAGGAATATTATCCGATTAATTATGATAAAATATTAGATAGGTATATTAAAGTATATTAGAAAGAAAGAGGGAAATAAGATGCTTTCTATTATCGTCCTTGAAGATGATGCCTTGCAGCGTCATCGTGTTGGTCGTTTATTGGACGAAGCAGTTGAGGAGTCGAAGGCCGTTGTTGATGGGATTACTTTTTATGAACAGGGTCAGGAATTGTTAGATGCTGATAGAGGTTCGGGTAAATCCATGGTTTATCTTTTGGATATTGACCTTAAAAATCAAACTAAGCAGGGACTAGATATTGGGCTTGAAATCCGTAAGGAAGACTTGAAAGCACAAATTGCTTTTGTTACAGCTTACTCGGAGTTTATGCCCTTGACCTTCCGTTATAAGATTCAAGCTCTAGACTTTGTCGATAAATCCATGGAAGATGTGGATCTTAAGAGAGCTTTAGTAGAACTTTTAGATTTTGCTTATTCACAGGTTGAGCAAGAAACCAAGGCACAGAGTCTAACTGTTAAAACGGATAAAAATGATGTTAATATTCCTTATGATGACATTTTATACATTGAGACAGCCCCTGTGCCACATAAGTTAATCGCTCATACCAAGTCAAACCTAGTGGAATTCTATGGGAAAATTGCAGAAGTAGCAAAATTGGATGATATTTTCTTCCAAACACACCGCTCTTTTGTTGTCAATGTGAATAATGTGACAAGTGTGGATCGTACAGCTAATATGGTTTTCTTTGAGGAAAACGAGTCATGCCTCCTATCGCGGACACGTAAAAAGGAACTTTTGGAACGTTTGAAAAATCGTTAGGTCTTAGATTCCCCCTTCTTCTCTAATCATTATTGAAAGTTTTCTGAAATTCGAGATAATGATTTAATTTTATCTCATCTATTATCAGGAATTGTGATAGAATAGTGTTATGGCTTTTTGCTGTATATTTAGAGATGACTAGAAGGAGGTGGCTAACCATTAAATGATGCTCAATTTGCAAATTGCATTAGAATATCTTTTGCATTTCATTGTCATACAGTGGATCTACGAAAAGACCAGCTTGGTCAAGGTACCACGTATGATCCTTCCTATTGCGTTCCTGGTTGAATGTATAGGGGGAATACTGGGGATGTCATATAATGTCGGTTTGTCCTTTATGACACCCTTCTATCTTCTTTTCTATGCTTATTTCTACGGCAAGGAAAGAACCACTAATATGTTGGCATTTTATGCCTTCTATCCTCTTGTTCTTTATCTTTTGATTTTTAATGGTTATGCCTACTTTTTGATGCCGGGATTTGGTATCACATCGGATTTCCTTAACAAAAGCTATCTTTATTTCATTTTCTTTGATCTTTTAATTATTCCAACATTTGTCGCTCTTTCCAAACTCCTTAATATTGATTTTAAATACTTGAGGGTCTTGGAGCGAGATCGCAAATTTGGTCGGATTATGTTTTTCACTAACTTTGTTTTGATTGCTTATGTGATTATGAACTATTCCGTAGTTGTGGCTTCGCGTTTCTTTAATTTGTATTATGCTGGCCATATTATAACCTTGATTGGATATATAGCGATTCTTTATGCTGTTTACAGTGTTAATAGATACGCAGATGAGTACTTTGAAAATGAGCGAAGAAAAGAAAATCGTCGTCACTTGGATGACCTAGAGAAGTATTCTGAACAAGTCGAAAGTCTTTACGAAACGTTACGCAGTTTCCGTCACGACTATACTAATGTTATGATTTCGCTTAATGAAGCCATTCAGATGAAAGACATCGACCAAATCAAGATGATTTATGATAGTGTCTTGAAAGATTCGGCATCAGATTTGAAGCAGCAAAAGTTTGATTTGGCAAAATTAACTCGTGTGACCAACATGCCGCTTAAGAGTCTGTTATCATCTAAAGTAGCCGAAGCTTTTGATAAAGGTATTCAATGTCATGTTGAGGTTGAAGAGGGCGTCTTCTTCACAGATATGCGTCCACTCGACTTGATTACAATCATATCCATTCTTTGTGATAATGCTATAGAAGCTACTGTATTAGCAGATGAACCAAAATTATCTATCGCTATCTTTAAGATGGAAAATCAATCCGTTATTGTTGTTGAGAATTCAACTAAGGAAGCTTCTATTGATGTGGCTCCTTTGAAACAAAGAGGATTTTCAACAAAAGGAACAGGTCGAGGATTGGGCTTGGCAAATATCGAAGAGATTCTCTTTAGATACGATAATGTCACGCTTGAAACGGAATCAGCACAACACCGTTTTGTCCAATTATTGTCTATTACACCAAAAGAAGATTAATGGGGATTTAATAAGAATTTTTAGAATTCTTGTTAATCCCTATTTTTATGTTAAAAAGTATGGTAAAATAGGGAAGTTAATCATGTGTTTTTTAATTCAGGGGGATTTATTATGTTGAAAGACGAATGGTTAGAGTACTTTGAGGCTGTGAATGGCCGAAAACCAAGACCAATCGACTTTAAAGAAGCCTTGGAACGAGGAGAGTTTGTTCTCTCTGAAGGTGCAGAGGCTCACCAAGTAGCTGATCAAGGAGAATCATCAGCTGACCAACAGTTTGAAGAAGGAACCGCAACTGCCAGAGCACTAGCCCAGTCTCAGAAAGAGCGTGACAACGCGCAAGAGGCTATGGCAAATGCGGCCCAAGAAAAGAGAAAGGCCCTATCTCAAGAGATTGTTGGTCAAGTAAGAACCATTCAGTCGGGCCGTCAGGCTGAGGATATTCAAAAAGAAGAGGAACAACGCAAACGCGTCGCAGAGGCTAAGGAGCGTTTGGCAAGCTATGCGCCAACCCGTCCAGATGCAGGAAATCATTCTGTGAATACCTCGAGTGAGCCTAATCAATCTATTCCAGTTTTCAGTAACCAAGCACAGCATCTTGGATTGTCTGAGGATTTGACAAAACTTGATTATAAGGAAGAAAAAGCAGCTAAGAAGCTTGCTCGTCAAGCTGCTCGGGATAAGAAAAAGGCTGAAAAATTAGCTGCTAAAGCTAAATCTAAGGAAGAACAGACAGTTGCCAAACTAGAAAAGAGATTGGAAAGTCAGGTTCGTCTTCTAGAAACGATTCAAAACGCTAATCAAAAATCGCAAAAGGCCAAAAATTGGGGCAAAGGAGCCTTGATTTCTAGTCTTGTTGCTGTTGTTTTGATGTTGCTTGTTGGTGGTGTCTACGGTTTTTGGCGTAATGCTTCGGGGAACATTGAGGGGACTTGGGAATTAAAATCGTCTAAGGTCTTGGACGAAAATTCTGGAAAGTTAACCAATGCTCTGAAAGAACATGAAGATAAAGATGAAATTTACGTCTCTTTCCTTAAAGTTGATCAGTCTAATAATTTACAAACACATTCTTACTTTTATAAAAAAGGTGAGGAGGATCAGCCTACTTTTACAGCTTCAGATTATTTGAAGGAATATCAAGTTGTTGATCAGTGGAATAAATCAATCACCTATACTAAAGAAGTTTCAGAATTTAAGCGTGAGTTGACTAAAGTTGTCTCGCAACTTTATCCTAATGCAGATAAGAATCTAGTAGATTACTATATTTCGGATAACGTAGATAACTACCGACTCTACCGTAAAGGGAAACGCACCAAGTCTTATACTGTTAATAAAGATACCTTGGTTGTTTCTACCTACAACGAGGATGGCAAGTTGACCAGTCGTGATACTTATGAGAAAGTATCAAAAGCAGCGGCTAAGGGTTTAGAAGCTGAATATGCTGAAGCAAAGGTAGCTTATGAAAAAAATCATAAGACTACAACTAAGAAATAGTCGAAAAGGAAGTTAGAGTCAAACTCTAACTTTTTTTGTAGAAATTTTAAGTCTGTCAAGTTTTTTTCTTGACACATAAAAATGATATGGTATACTAGTTAAGGTCGAGGGGCGATAAGTGCCCTCACCATAATAAAAAACTAAAGAAAAGAGATATTAAAAATGGCAGTAAAAATCCGTTTGACTCGTATGGGTTCTAAGAAAAAACCTTTCTACCGTATTAACGTTGCAGATTCACGTGCTCCACGTGATGGACGTTTCATCGAAACAGTTGGTACTTACAACCCACTCGTTGAAGAAAACCAAGTAACACTTAAAGAAGAACGTGTTCTTGAGTGGTTGTCTAAAGGTGCACAACCTTCAGATACAGTTCGTAACATCCTTTCAAAAGAAGGCGTTATGAAGAAATTCCACGAATCAAAATTCTCAAAATAATTTTTTAGCCTATGGATACCATTGAAAATCTTATTATCGCTATCGTTAAACCTTTAATTGCTTCACCAGATCAGTTGACCATCAAAATTATTGACGGTCCTGAGTTTTTGGAGTACCATCTTGATCTTGCCCCAGCCGATATTGGGCGTGTTATCGGGAAAAAAGGACGTACTATTACGGCGATAAGAGCGATTGTCTATTCGGTACCTACTCAAGGTAAAAAAGTTCGTCTTGTTATTGACGAAAAAGAGAAAGCTTAAGAGGTGACCCTAGGGTTGCCTTTTTTGCATATTTTGGTTATACCTAGAAGTCTTTGGTATAATAAGAGCGTCAAAGCATTAAGCTCAAGGAAAAACTAGAAATCTAGTTTTGAGGTCGGCTTAATGACTAAGTTGAAGCATTGGCCTAAAAAAGGAGTAATTATGACTTATCAGGAAGCGTTGGATTGGATTCATGGACAATTAAAATTTGGCATCAAGCCTGGCTTGGAGCGTATGGCTTGGATGCTTAAAGAGTTGGGAAATCCACAAGATAATTTCAAGGCTGTGCATATCGTGGGAACAAACGGCAAAGGGTCTACAGTCAATGCCCTCCAAACCATTTTCACCCAAGCAGGTTATGAAGTTGGAACCTTTACTTCACCCTATATTGTTGACTTCAAGGAACGAATCTCTCTTAATGGTCAGATGATTTCAGAAGAGGACTTACTTGACCTGGTTAATCGTGTGAAGCCTGTGGTTGAACGTCTACCAAAAGAGACAGAGCATGAAAATGCGACAGAGTTTGAAATTATCACAGTCTTGATGTTCCTCTATTTTGGTCAGGTCCATCCTGTGGATATCGCATTCATTGAAGCTGGAATGGGTGGTCTTCATGATTCAACCAATCTCTTTAAGCCCTTGGCAGTCCTATGTCCTTCGATTGGTTTAGACCATCAGGCTATTTTGGGGAATACCCATGCTGAAATTGCAGCTGAGAAGGCCGGTGTTTTGAAGAATGCGGCACCCTTTATTTATGCGACTGATCGTACTGATGTTCGAGATGTTTTCGAGAAGAAGGCGCGTGAAGAAGGGTCTAAGACCTATGAGCTGGGGAGAGATTTCACAGCTACAGGGTCAAGCCATTCCTTTGATTTTACCTATGGAGTGCAAAGGTTAGATGATATAGCCTTGGCTATGGCCGGTCAACACCAAGTAGCAAATGCTAGCTTGGCTATCATGGCTTCTTTATTGCTTCAAAAAGATTATCCTAAAGTAACGCCTGAACTCATAAAGGTTGCCCTGGCTCATGCCAATTGGCGAGGTCGAACAGAATTTTTAAGACCTAATCTTATGATTGATGGTGCTCATAATAATGAGAGTGTTAAAGTTTTGATTGACTTGTTGCAATCAGAATATGCAGATAAGGAGATTGAACTTCTCTTTGCAGCGATTGATACCAAGCCTATTGATGGCATGCTTGCCCAACTAAAATCGGTTGGTGACTTGACTGTAACGAGTTTTGACTATCCAAACAGTGTTAAATTAGATCAATACCCAGTAGCTTATAAGCAGGTACCAGACTTCAAAACATGGATTAGAGAACATGTGACGACTGACCATAAGAAGCTTTATGTGATTACGGGATCTCTATACTTCATTTCTCAGGTCAGAAAATGGGTTTTAGAGCAGGCAAGTGATATTTAAGACTTGAAAGATAACATTTAAGGGCGTATAATAGCCCTCGTATGTTTTAAAAATAAGGAGATCACAATGTTTCAACGTCTGAAAAAGATTTTAATCGGTGAACCTTTAACTCATGATGATAGTGGTGATGAACACTTATTGTCTAAGATTCAGGCCTTGGCCATGTTGTCGAGTGACGCACTTTCATCTATCGCCTATGGTCCAGAGCAGGTCGTCTTGGTTCTGACAGCTGTATCTAGTGCGGCTATTTGGTGGTCAATCCCTATTGGACTTTTGGTTCTCGTCCTTTTGGCCAGTCTTACCATTTCTTATAGACAGGTTATCAAAGCCTATCCTCAAGGTGGTGGCGCCTATATGGTAACGACGGAAAATCTGTCTCCTAAGTTTGGCTTGATAGCTGGTGGTAGTCTTTTGGTCGATTACATGTTGACGGTTGCTGTTTCAGTGGCCTCAGGTGCAGATGCCATTACTTCAGCCCTTCCCTTCCTGCATCCTTTCAATCTTGAAATATCAATGATTTTGGTGCTTGTTTTGATGGTTATGAACCTTAGGGGAATGCGTGAATCGGCAAAATCTTTGATGATACCCGTTTATCTCTTCATTGTTTCGACGCTCTTCTTGTTGGGATTTGGTTTCTTTCAAATTTTAACGGGTCATATGCCTTACGCAGCCACAGCACATTTAGGACAACCAATTACAGGTGTGTCATTGATTCTTATTTTAAGGGCCTTTACTTCAGGTTCTGCCTCATTGACAGGGGTAGAAGCTATCTCTAATGCGGTGCCTTTCTTTAAGAAACCTAAGGCCAAAAATGCAGCCTCAACCCTCTTTATCATGTCTAGCATTTTGGGGGCTATGTTTGCGGGAATTACCTTCCTCAACTGGTGGACAGGTATTACACCTCATGCAGGAGTAACCATCTTGTCACAAATGGCTAGAGAAATTCTCGGTCAGTCATGGATTGGTAGTATTCTATTTTACGTTTTCCAATTCTCTACTGCCATGATTCTTGCAGTAGCGGCTAACACAGGTTTTTCAGCCTTTCCGATGTTGTCCTTTAATATGGCGAAAAATAAATACATGCCTCACATGTACCTTGAAAAAGGGGCGCGTATGGGATACTCTAATGGGATCTTGACAC
Source organism: Streptococcus sp. HMSC078H12 (assembly GCF_001814615.1). Lineage (NCBI taxonomy): Bacteria > Bacillati > Bacillota > Bacilli > Lactobacillales > Streptococcaceae > Streptococcus > Streptococcus sp. HMSC078H12. The sequence continues at coordinate 10,250 of NZ_KV817346.1, forward strand.
TTGCAATTGGTGCCATTACCCTTTTGTTCATTTTCCGAGGAAATACGGAACGGTTGATTCCGCTTTATACCATCGGTGTATTCATTCCATTTGCTCTTTCTCAAACGGGGATGGTTATCCATTGGATTCGTGAATATGGTAAGGGATTCTGGAAACACTCTTTAGCTAATATCTTAGGTGCCCTCATTTGTTATGCTATTGTTCTCATTCTCTTCCTTTTCCGTTTAGGAGATATCTGGCCATTCTTCCCAATTATTGCAATCTTGATGTGGATGTTCCTTAAGATTAAAAAACACTATAATGGTGTTGCTCAACAGTTGCGTATTGATGGAGCGGTAGAAGAACACCATTATCAAGGAAATATTGTTCTTATCCTCGTTGGGAATGTTACCAAGGCTAATATCGGAGCTATTTCCTATGCGCGTTCTATTGGTGACAAGGTTATCGCCATGCATGTATCTACTAAGGATACTGAGAACAAGGACAAGGAAACTGAACAAGAGTTTAAAAAATATTTCCCTGAAATTGAGATGGTTCATATCCAATCACCGTACAGCTCAATCACTCAGTCAACCATTCAGTATGTTGACGAGGTCGCCACTCAAGCTGAGAAGGATAATGCGACTTTGACAGTCATGATTCCTCAGTTTGTACCTAAAAAATCATGGCAAACCATGCTTCACAACCAAATGAGTTTACGATTGAAATATTATCTCAAATGGCGTGAGAATATTGTAGTTTCATCCTATTCTTACCACTTGAAAGACTAAAAAATATAAGCGAAGATAACCTCTATATGAAAGGTGGTCTTCGCTTTTTTTGAGGTTTAGGTAGCTAGGAAATCTTATTTTTTGCAAGAAAAATCCAGCAAAATAAGGTATAATAGATAGTATTATAACGTTGCAAGAGGAAATTATGGCAAATCAAGAAAAAGTAGAACAAGCAGTCTATCAACTATTGGAAGCTCTCGGTGAAAATCCTGAGCGTGAGGGACTTTTGGACACACCAAAACGTGTGGCTAAGATGTATGCTGAAATGTTTTCAGGTCTAAATGAAGACCCTAAGGATCAATTTACAGCTGTCTTTTCAGAAGTCCATGACGAAGTTGTCCTTGTCAAGGATATTCCTTTTTACTCTATGTGTGAGCACCATTTGGTTCCATTTTATGGTAAGGCCCATGTGGCCTATTTGCCAAGTGGAGACAAGGTGACAGGACTTTCCAAATTAGCGCGTGCGGTTGAAGTAGCTGCTCGTCGTCCACAGTTGCAAGAACGTCTTACAGATCAAGTTGCTACAGCACTTGAAGAAGCTCTGAATCCTCGAGGAGTTTTTGTCATGGTTGAAGCAGAGCACATGTGCATGACTATGCGAGGCATTAAGAAACCAGGAAGTAAGACAATCACAACTGTCGCTAAGGGTCTTTATAAAGAAGACCGTGAAGAACGCAAGGAAATTCTTTCATTGATGCGTGATTTTTAGGAGTTAAGATGTTTATTGGCAAACATGAGATTGCAGGTAAGTCCTGTATTATGGGAATCTTGAATGTCACCCCTGATTCTTTCTCAGATGGTGGCGATTTTGACACGGTAGAGGATGCGTTGGCTCAGGTTGAGCGTATGATTGCCCAGGGGGCTGCCATTATTGATGTAGGTGGCGAATCTACAAGACCAGGAGCAGAATTTGTGACTGAGGAAGAAGAGATTACTCGTATCGTGCCAGTTATTCAGGCTATCAAGGCAAAATATGATGTGCTCATCAGTATTGATACCTATAAGACAGCTACTGCCAGAGCTGCTCTTGAAGCAGGGGCAGATATTCTAAATGATGTCTGGGCTGGACTCTATGATGGTCAGATGCTAGCTTTAGCAGCTGAAAAGAATGTGCCGATTATCCTCATGCATAATCAAAAAGAAGAAGTATACAATGATGTCACAGAAGATGTCTGTACATTCCTTAGTCAACGTGCCCAGGCCGCCTTGGAAGCAGGTGTGGACAAGGACAATATCTGGATTGATCCAGGCTTTGGCTTTGCGAAAAATGTCCAACACAATATTGACCTGCTAAAAGGTTTGGACAAGGTCGTTGCCTTGGGCTATCCTGTTCTTTTTGGGATTTCTCGTAAGCGTGTTGTGGACTACCTACTAGGTGGAAATACCCAAGCTAAGGACCGCGATCAGGGAACGGCTGCTCTATCTGGCTATGCTGTTAGCAAGGGTTGTCAGATTGTCCGTGTGCATAATGTTGATGCCAATCGTGATATCGTTAAGACTATTTCAGGGATTTTATGATACTAAAAAAAGCTCAATTGAGCTTTTTTTCTTAGTCTTGAATTGTCCAAACGCTGACAGATTTTTCAGAAACTGGGAAGTCTCCCCATCCGTCTTCGTCAATGGTTACAGTATCAGAGCAGTTTCCAAGAATGTCGTAGAAGGTTTGGCCGGCCCAATCACTACCAATTTCCATAGACTTGCTGTTAGCAGCATCATTAGAGATTGTTACAGCTAATGGAGCGCCATCTTCGTTGCCAGAGCGTGTCCATCCAATACAGTTTGGATTATCAAAGTAGTCTGTTTGCTCTCCGTAAGCTAGGTCTTTACGAGCGTAGAGCAAGGTATCTAGGGTTTCTTGGAAATTTTCTTGAGCAAATTCACCTTCGATTCCATAGTAGTCACCATAAAATAGGCAAGGAAGACCGTCTTCACGTAGAAGAATGAGAGCATAAGCAGCTGGTTTAAACCATTCTTCAACAGTAGATTCTAGAGCTTGTCCGCGTTGAGTGTCGTGGTTGTCTACAAAGGTCACGGCATGTTCAGGATGATTTTTGACCAAAGAATGATCGAAAATTGTCATCAAATCATAATCGGCACCATCTAAGCTAGCCTTGTGTAGATTGTTGTGAAGGGAAACATCAACGAGGTCAAAACGTTTTTCAATCTTTTCAAGATAGGTATTGTTATCCTCTTCGTTACCATTCCAAAATTCACCAAAGACATAGAAGTCTTGACCTTGTTTTTCTTTGACATCGCGAATAAAATTACGCATAAAGAAAGAATCAATGTGCTTAATAGCATCCATGCGGAAGCCTTGAACGCCTGTTGTTTCAACGAACCAATCTGCCCATTCATAAATGTTTTCGATAACTTCAGGGTGTTTATAGTCTAGGTTAGCATACATAAGGTAGTCAAAGTTACCATTCTCATTGTCAACCAAGTCGTTGTCTGCCCAACCTTTGTTGTCACCTTGGATAAGATAGATACCACTTTTATTACGTTTAGCATCGAAGTCAGTTCCGTTAAAGTGGTACCAGTGCCATTCAAAATCGTTGTAGGCCTTATTGCGTCCGTCAAAGGTGAAGTGTGTCCAGCCTTCGATTTCAAATGGTTCGCTGATTTCTTGGGTACGGTCCTCTGGGTCAACTTCGACCACTTCGAAGGTCTCGAGTTTATCAGCTGCGGCCTTGTGGTTAAGCACAACGTCGGCCATAGGTACGATACCAACTTCTTTGAGTTGGTTGATAGCATTGAGATACTCTTCTTTAAGGCCGTATTTGGTGCGGACAGTTCCTTTTTGGTCGAATTCTCCAAGGTCAAAGAGGTCATAGACTCCGTAACCAACGTCATCTTTGTTGGTAGCTTTAAAAGCAGGTGGCATCCAAACGTGGCTGATGCCAAGGTCTGCCAAATGTTGGGCATCTTCAGCCAAATTGTTCCAGTGTTGACCGTCGCTTGGGAGATACCACTCAAAGTACTGCATTGCGGTTTGATTTGTCATAGTTTTTTCCTTATTAGTTGAGATAGTCTTGCTTGTAATCAGGAGTCTTTTTAACTCCTGTGCCTATATTTTACCAAATCAGAAGAATTACGCAACCGATTGCATAAGCGTAAACACACTAACTTCAGATCTGTCTAAAATATCATACTAATTAGAGACCAACTTTTCAACTGTTTTGTGCTAGAATAAAGAGGAGTCTAGTCGTGTGAAGGAGAAACTATGGATAAAATTATTTTAAATGGTTGCCGTTTTTATGGCTATCACGGGGCTTTTGCTGAGGAACAGACCCTGGGACAAATTTTTGTGGTAGATTTGGAATTGACTGTTGATTTAACTAAGGCCTCACAGAGTGACAATCTAGAAGATACGGTTCACTATGGATTGGTTTTTGAAGCCGTGCAAAAACAAGTGGAAGATAAAAAGTACATTTTGATTGAGCGTTTGGCTGGTGCGATTTGTGAGGATTTATTTGCACAGTTTCCACCAATTCAATCTATCAAAGTTCGAATTACTAAGGAAAATCCACCAATTAATGGGCATTATAAGAGTGTTGGTATCGAATTGGAGCGTAGCCGATGACAAGAGTTTATTTGAGTTTGGGTTCTAATATGGGAGACCGTCAAGGCTATCTTCAAAAAGCTGTGAAGGCCTTGAATGACTTACCTGAGACGGAAGTTAAAGCGGTATCCTCTTATTATGAAACGGCTGCCTGGGGACTGACTAATCAGGCTGATTTTTTGAATCTTGCCTTGGCTTTAGAGACGAAGTTGCCAGCAGAGACCTTACTAAGGTCATGTCAGCAAATTGAAAAAGACCTTGATCGCGTTCGTCATGAGCATTGGGGGCCTCGGACGGTAGATATAGATATTCTTCTATATGGGCAGGAAATCTGGGAGACTGAGCACCTTAAAGTGCCCCACCCTTATATGAGCCAGAGAGCTTTTGTTTTGGTGCCCTTAGTAGAAATAGCAGATGATTTGGTTGACCCTAAAACTGGGCAAGCCTACAAAAATTATTTGAGTCAATTAAACACTAGTGATGTCCGTAAATTGGAGCTTATGGACTAGCTTTGCGTGAAATTCCTTGTCGTCAAGATGGGGAATTTTTGCTATAATTAAACTTGGCTTTTTGCTGTATTTTTCTTCTAATTTTTTGGGAAAAATACTCACTCATTTTTAGGTAGTGATAGTAATATGGGGAAGTCTATCACGATACCTATAAAGAAATCAATGTATAGAAAAAGTATGGAAAATAACATGTTAGATGAACTTAAAGAAGATTTAGTGGGGATTGATATTCGTTTCGACGAACCCTTAAAACGTTATACATATACCAAGGTTGGTGGTCCAGCTGATTATTTGGCCTTTCCACGTAACCGCTATGAACTCTCTCGTATTGTCAAATTTGCTAATAAGCATGACATTCCTTGGATGGTGCTTGGTAATGCCAGTAACTTGATTGTTCGTGACGGTGGTATCAGAGGTTTTGTGATTATGTTTGACAGGCTCAATGGTATCGCAGTTAATGGTTATCAAATTGAAGCTGAAGCGGGAGCTAACTTGATTGCGACAACCAAGGTAGCCCGTTTCCAAAGTTTGACAGGTTTTGAATTTGCAGCGGGGATTCCAGGTAGTGTTGGTGGTGCCGTCTTTATGAATGCTGGTGCCTATGGTGGCGAGATTGCCCATATCTTGGTTTCTGCTCAGGTTCTTACAAAAGACGGTGATATTCGTACGATTGACGCAAGAGATATGCGCTTTGGTTATCGTCGTTCAGTGCTCCAAGAAACAGGAGAAGTGGTTATTTCAGCTAAATTTAACCTCAAACCAGGAGACTACGAGCAAATCAAGAATGAGATGAACCGTCTTAATCACTTGCGAGAGCTTAAACAACCTCTTGAATACCCTTCATGTGGTTCGGTCTTTAAACGCCCACCAGGTCACTTTGCAGGTCAGCTGATTATGGAAGCTAACCTCAAGGGACATCGTATCGGCGGCGTTGAGGTGTCAACTAAGCATGCTGGTTTCATGGTCAATGTTGATCACGGGACAGCTAAAGATTACGAAGACCTTATTGCAGATGTTATCGCCAAGGTTAAGGAAAATTCAGGTGTTAAACTAGAGCCTGAAGTACGTATCATTGGCGACAAATTAAACTAATAAAACCCTATCCCTATATTTGCTATCCATGGAGGATTTATGACAATTGACTAATCCGATTATTGCCTTTCGAAACGTCTCAAAAGTGTTTGAAGACAGTGGCACACAAGTTTTAAAAGACATCAACTTTGAATTAGAAGAAGGTAAGTTCTATACCCTACTTGGGGCTTCTGGTTCTGGTAAATCAACAATTTTGAACATCATTGCAGGTCTCTTAGATGCGACCAGTGGTGACGTCCTTTTGGATGGAAAGCGTATCAATGATATTCCTATCAATAAAAGGGATGTCCACACCGTTTTCCAATCTTATGCCCTCTTTCCACATATGAATGTCTTTGACAATGTGGCTTTTGCCCTTAAATTGAAAAAGGTGCCTAAAAAGGAAATCGAAGAGCGTGTAGAAGAAGCCTTAAAGATGGTTCAACTCAATGGTTATCAAAAACGCTCAATTCAAAAATTATCAGGTGGTCAACGTCAACGTGTGGCCATTGCCCGAGCAATTATTAACCAACCACGTGTGGTCCTTTTGGATGAGCCTTTGTCAGCACTGGATTTGAAACTACGTACTGAAATGCAATACGAGTTGCGCGAATTGCAGCAACGTCTAGGGATTACTTTTGTCTTTGTTACCCACGACCAAGAAGAAGCCTTGGCCATGTCGGATTGGATTTTTGTTATGAACGATGGTGAAATTGTTCAATCAGGAACTCCAGTTGATATCTATGACGAACCTATCAATCACTTTGTTGCAACCTTTATTGGAGAATCTAACATCCTTCCAGGCGTTATGATTGAGGACTATTTGGTTGAGTTCAATGGGAAACGTTTTGAATCTGTCGATGGAGGAATGCGTCCTAACGAACCTGTCGAAGTGGTTATTCGTCCTGAAGATTTGCAGATTACACTTCCTGAGGAAGGCAAATTACAAGTCCGCGTGGAAACTCAGCTCTTCCGTGGGGTCCACTATGAAATCATTGCCTATGACAATCTTGGCAATGAATGGATGATTCATTCAACCCGTAAGGCGATTGAGGGTGAGATTATCGGTCTTGATTTTACGCCTGAGGATATTCATATCATGCGTCTTAATGAGACAGAAGAAGAGTTCGATGCACGTATTGAAGAATATGTGGAAGTGGAAGAACATGAAGATGGCTTGATTAATGCCATTGAGGAGGAGCGCTATGAAGAAAACAGCTAGCCTCTTCTCGGTACCTTACCTCCTTTGGCTTCTACTCTTCGTGGTTGCTCCAGTGCTCATGCTACTCTATCAGTCTTTCTTTGATATCAGTGGCAACTTTACATTGGATAATTATGGCACCTTTTTTTCCAGTTGGACTTACTTAAGGATGAGTTTTAACTCGGTTCTTTATGCAGCCATCATTACTCTGGTAACGCTTCTCATCTCTTATCCGACGGCATATCTCTTAACCAGACTGAAGCATAAGCAACTTTGGTTAATGTTGGTCATTTTGCCAACCTGGGTCAATCTCCTTCTGAAAGCCTATGCTTTTATGGGGATTTTTGGCCAACAAGGTGGTATCAATGCCTTTCTCAGTTTCTTTGGGATTGCACCCATGCAAATCCTTTTTACGGATTTCTCCTTTATTTTCGTAGCTAGCTACATTGAAATTCCCTTTATGATTCTACCGATTTTCAATGCACTGGATGATTTGGATGAAAATATTGTGAATGCAAGTAAAGATTTGGGAGCCAATGATTGGCAGACCTTTACCAAGGTTATTTTTCCCTTATCGCTTAATGGGGTACGCTCTGGTGTCCAGTCGGTCTTTATTCCTAGTCTCAGCCTCTTTATGCTGACACGATTGATTGGTGGTAACCGAGTTATCACCCTAGGGACAGCTATTGAACAGCATTTCCTCACGACACAAAACTGGGGAATGGGGGCAACCATTGGTGTTGTTCTTATTGTTGCTATGATTGCGACAATGTGGTTAACAAAGGAGAGACGTCAATGAAAAAATTTGCAAATCTCTATTTAGCTCTTGTCTTTGTTATCCTTTACCTGCCAATCTTTTATTTAATCGCCTATTCTTTCAATAGTGGTGGCGATATGAATAGTTTCACAGGTTTTACTCTGGATAACTACCAGAGCATGTTTTCAGATAGCCGTCTTATGTTAATTCTGGCACAAACCTTCTTTTTAGCTTTCCTTAGTGCTCTTCTGGCAACGATTATTGGTACCTTTGGGTCTATCTTTATCTATGAAAGTAAACAGAAGCAACAGACTGGGATTTTATCCCTAAATAACGTACTTATGGTTGCACCAGACGTTATGATTGGTGCAAGTTTCTTGATTCTCTTCACTTTGATTGGTTTCCAACTAGGCTTTGTATCTGTCTTATTGAGTCACATTGCCTTTTCAATCCCAATCGTGGTTCTCATGGTGTTGCCACGTCTCAAGGAAATGAATCGAGATATGGTGAATGCCGCTTATGACCTAGGTGCAACTCAATGGCAGATGTTACGTGAGGTTATGTTGCCATACTTGACACCTGGTATTATTGCTGGTTATTTCATGGCCTTTACCTATTCATTGGATGACTTTGCAGTAACCTTCTTTGTAACGGGGAATGGTTTTTCAACACTTGCTGTGGAAATTTACTCACGTGCACGTAAGGGGATTTCTCTGGAAATCAATGCCTTGTCAACCGTTGTTTTCCTATTCTCTATTCTTTTAGTGATAGGTTATTATGCGATTACCAAGGAGAAGGAGGAGCAGGATGCGTAGACTCTATCAATTTCTGGCAGGTATCTTAGCCATTATCTTCTTCCTTTGGGGCATCTCTGCCTACATGCAGAGTCGTACAGGAAATGTGTCGGACAAATTAGTTATCTATAACTGGGGTGATTATATTGACCCAGACCTCCTGACCAAGTTTACAAAAGAAACGGGCATCAAGGTTCAGTACGAAACCTTTGATTCCAATGAAGCCATGTATACCAAGATTAAGCAGGGCGGAACAACCTACGATATCGCTGTGCCGTCAGACTATACCATTGATAAAATGGTTAAGGAAGACCTTTTGGTGAAGTTGGATAAATCTAAAATCAAAGGTTTTGACCAGATTGGCTCAAGCTTTAAAGGACTTAGTTTTGACCCTCACAATGACTATTCCATCCCTTATTTCTGGGGAACTGTCGGTATTGTTTATAATACAAAATTGGTGAAAAAAGCACCACAGCACTGGGATGATCTTTGGTCACCAGATTACAAAAACCAGATTATGCTAGTTGATGGTGCGCGTGAAGTCCTTGGATTCTCACTCAATAGCCTGGGATATAGCTTGAATACGAAGAATATGACCGAATTAGGTTTGGCTGAAACTAAACTTAATAGTCTAACACCAAATATCAAGGCTATTGTTGGTGATGAGATGAAGGGCTACATGGTTCAAGGTGATGCGGCTATTGGAGTAACTTTCTCAGGGGAAGCCAGTGAGATGCTTGATAAAAATGAGGACCTACGTTACGTTGTCCCATCTGAAGGCTCAAATCTTTGGTTTGATAATCTGGTGATTCCTAAGACTGTAAAGCATGAAAAAGAGGCTTACGCCTTTATCAACTTCATGCTTAAACCGGAAAATGCGGCGCAAAATGCTGAATATATCGGTTATGCCACACCTAACCAAGCAGCTAAAGCTTTGCTTCCAATGAGTATCACTGATGATAAAGCCTTTTATCCCTCAGAATCAACCATTAAAAACCTTGAAGTCTATAACAACTTAGGTCAAAAATGGCTCGGAATCTATAACGATATTTACCTTCAAGTTAAAATGTATCGTAAGTAAGTCTTTTGAGATTTGAGTTTTGGATGCCATCTAGAATGATTCTTCAAACGATTTTATTTTCGAAAATACTAAGAGGCTGAAACGATTTCGTTTCAGCCTTTTTCTTATATCGAAAAGTCTCGCCTGTTGCGTACAACTCTCTCGATTAACAGGAGTTTCCAAGTTTTCAAGAGTGCTGACATATAAGCGATAAAGAAAGTGTCTCTTTTACACTATTTCGAACGAGCTATGCTATTTTTCTTGAAAAATTGTATCACTGTGCTATAATAAAACAAAGAAAATTTTAATGTTTATTTTGGAGGACTTAACATGCAAGCAGCACTTCTCTTTTTACTGTTTTCATTCCTGATTATTTTGGGAATTCTCATCAGTATGCTTTACGTTGTACGTCAACAGTCAGTGGCTATCGTTGAACGTTTTGGGCGTTATCAAAAAATTGCAACGAGTGGGATTCATATGCGTTTACCATTTGGTATCGATAAAATTGCCGCTCGTATTCAATTACGTTTGCTTCAAAGTGAGATTGTGGTTGAGACTAAGACAAAGGACAATGTCTTTGTCATGATGAATGTGGCTACTCAATATCGTGTTAATGAGCAAAATGTTACAGATGCTTACTATAAACTCATGCGTCCAGAAGCTCAAATTAAATCATACATTGAGGATGCTCTCCGTTCATCAGTTCCTAAATTGACGCTCGATGAACTCTTTGAGAAGAAAGATGAAATTGCCCTTGAGGTTCAACACCAAGTGGCTGAAGAAATGACAACTTATGGTTATATCATTGTTAAGACCTTGATTACCAAAGTTGAACCAGATGCAGAAGTTAAACAGTCTATGAACGAAATCAATGCTGCCCAACGTAAGCGTGTCGCAGCCCAAGAATTGGCAGAAGCTGATAAGATCAAGATTGTCACAGCAGCCGAAGCCGAAGCTGAAAAAGATCGTCTTCACGGGGTTGGTATTGCCCAACAACGTAAGGCAATCGTTGATGGATTGGCTGAATCTATCGCAGAACTTAAAGAGGCCAATGTGGGTATGTCTGAAGAGCAGATTATGTCTATTCTCCTGACTAACCAATATCTAGATACCCTTAATACTTTTGCGGCTAAAGGCAATCAAACCTTATTCCTACCAAATAATCCAAACGGTGTGGATGATATTCGTACCCAAATTTTGTCAGCCTTAAAGACAGATAATAAAAATTAAGCACAAAAAAGAAGCCAGATCTATACAATCTGACTTTTTTGTTTTATTTTTCTAGGAATTGCGTCAAACGAATAACTTCAATCTTATAGCCATCTGGATCAGTGATAAAGTAGTACATTTTGGGTTTACCAGGAAGACCTGAGAGGTCTGTGACAGTATAGCCAGCTTCTTTGTGAGCTTGGTGTGTAGCTTCTAGGTCATCAACACCAACGGCGATATGACCATATCCATCCCCAAGATCATAAGCTTCATGGTCGTAGTTGTAGGTTAATTCCAACTCGTAATCAGGATCATCTTCGAGTTGCAAGTAGACAAGGGTGAATTTATATTCTGGAAAATCATTGCGACGAGCTTCTTTGAAACCAAGAGCTTCTTTATAAAATTTAAGTGAGGCTTCTAGGTCCTTGACACGGACACAAGTGTGTAGAAATTTAGTCATGTGAGATACTCCTTTTATCTAATTCTGTAAGTTTATGATAGCATTTTGGAACCGTTTTTTCTAGTTTTTGTTCTTTTGTGTTATAATGACGAAAAACAATCTGTGGAGGATGCTTATGACGATTTTAGCGCTTGATTTTTGGGGAACACAGGTGAAGTCAGCACTTGTCTCGGAGCGGTTTGCCATTGAAAAGAGTCTGCCGACGCAGTCATCTCCACAAACCTTAGAACAAGCTATTGATGTGATTGTCAGATAGTTACTTCAGTTGAAACAGACCTATCAGGTATTGCAATTAGTGTTCCAGGGACGGTTGATACTGAGGAAGGTGTCATTTATCATGGTGGCTTATTGAGGTTCTTTCACGGCTTTCGTATTAAAGAGGTCCTCGAAGCCAAGTACCATCTGCCTGTGATGGCTCTTAATGACGGTAAAGCAGCAGCCTTGGCAGAGCTAGCCACAGGTCATTTGCAAGGAGTGACCAATGGTGCAGCCCTTGTTTTGGGTTCAGGTCTAGGTGGTGGTTTCATTATTAATGGTAAACTTTTTCAAGGAAGTCACTTTCAAGCGGGTGAGTTGACCTTTCTGTTACCAGTTCAAATGGAAAAAGTTGATCCTTCATTGATGCGAGGCATGACTTTGTCGGCTGTCGGTTTAATCACCAAGGTAAATGAAGTGCTAGGTAACTCAGATTTAAAGGATGGTTTAGCTGCATTTAAGGCCATAAATGCAGGAGATAAAACAGTCTATCCGCTTTTTGAAAGCTATTGCCGTAATCTAGCCATTACCATTTTGAATCTTCAAACCATCTTTGATGTGGAAACCTTTGTTATTGGAGGTGGTATTTCAGCCCAGCTGATACTTATCGAGGAGGTCAACCGCCAGTTTGATAAGGTTCACCATGAGATTGACTTTATCGGTAAAATTATTAAACGTCCCAAGATTGTTGCTTGTCATCATCATAATGGAGCTAATCTAATTGGGGCAGCCTATTTTCTTAAGCAAAAATAAACGGATACTAAAATCAATTACTGATGAAAATATACATAAAATACCTAACTTTTTTGAGGCGAGCGGTTAATCCCGTTCGTTTTTTACTGTTAACACTTTACAATATTCAGAAAATTCGCTATAATAGGACCATTAAAATTTTGGAGGTGTCTTTATGACAATTTATAATTTCTCAGCAGGACCTGCTACATTACCAAAACCAGTGCTTGAAAAAGCCCAAGCTGAATTGCTTAACTATCAAAATTCCGGTATGTCCGTGCTAGAAATGTCCCACCGTTCTCCAGAATTTGACAAAATCGTTAAAGATGCGGAAGCGACACTTCGTGAGCTTATGGCCATTCCTGATAACTATAAGGTTATTTTCTTGCAAGGTGGCGCTTCGACACAATTTACAATGGTCCCACTTAACCTCGCTCAAGGTAAGAAAGCTTACTACCTTGTAGGTGGTTCATGGGGTAAAAAAGCTTATACAGAAGCTGTTAAACTTTCAAAAACGATTCCTTTTGAACCAATTCTTTTGGCCTCTTCAGAAGAAACTGTTTACGATCACATCCCAAGCTTTGACCCAGCAACAATTGATCCAGAAGCTGCTTATGTTCACTTGACAACGAACAATACCATTGAAGGAACATCTATCTACGATTTGCCTGATACTAATGGTGTGCCAATTGTAGCTGATATGTCTTCAAATATTTTGGCTGCTCGTTACAATGTTGAGGACTTTGCCCTTATCTATGCTGGCGCTCAGAAAAATATTGGACCTGCTGGGGTGACAGTGGTTATCGTTCGTGAAGACTTCCTTAACGACCAACCACAATTGTCTGCCATGTTGGATTACCGTATTCAAGCTGAAGCAGGATCACTTTACAATACACCACCATGTTTCAACATCTATATTTCAAAACTCGTCTTTGACTGGGTTAAAAATGAAATCGGTGGCGTTGACAAGATGGCTGAAATTCAACGTGAGAAATCAGGTCTTCTCTATGATTACATTGAGTCATCTGATTTCTACACAAATCCTGTCAAAGATGCCAAGGATCGTTCTGTCTGCAACATCCCATTTGTAACACCAAGTAAAGAGTTGGATGCTAAATTTGTAGCAGAAGCAGATGCTCTTGGTTTCAAGAATATCAAAGGCCACCGTTCTGTAGGTGGTATGCGTGCTAGTGTTTATAATGCTTTCCCACGTCAGGGTGTACTTGACTTGATTGACTTTATGAAGAAATTTGAAGCCGAAAATAAATAATTAGGTAAAGAGATGGAAATTAGACAAGCCTTCCCAAATGAAATTGGGGCTATCATGACTGTGATTGAGAGTGCTAGAACTGCTTTAGCAGAAGCAGGGAACACCCAATGGCAAGGAGCTGATGGTTACCCTACTGAAGAAACTATCTTTGACGATGTCCTTAATGGGCAGGCCTATGTAGGAATTGTTGATGGTCAAATCGTTTCTTATGCTGCGGTGATTGTTGATGGAGACCCTGCTTACGACAAAATCTATGACGGGGACTGGAAACACCACAATAAGCGCTACATTACTTTTCATAGAATTGCCGTTTTAAGTGAATTTACGGGTCAAGGCATTGCTCAAACCTTTATTCAAGGTCTTATTGAGGGAACGGATGCCCATGATTTCCGTTGCGATACGCATGAAAAGAATACTGTCATGCAGCATATTTTGGAGAAGCTTGGCTATGTCTATTGTGGCAAGGTTCCTATTGATGGTGAACGTCTTGCTTATCAGAAAATCAAAACTAAGCAGGAGAAGGCCTTTTATCAAGAACTTGATGAAGCAGCTCACCACGGGATACATTGATTTAAGAGGAAAAAAATTATGGTATTTAGTGTAAAAACGTATAACAATATTAACCAGATTGGTTTGAAGGAACTTGGAAATCATTTCCAAATTGATGGTGATTTAGCGGAAAATCCGGATGCCTATATCATTCGTAGTCAAAATCTCCATAATACTGTCTTCCCTGACAACTTGAAAGCTATTGCGCGTGCTGGTGCAGGTACTAACAATATCCCAGTTGACGAAGCAACTGAAAAAGGGATTGTTGTCTTCAATACTCCAGGTGCCAATGCCAACGCTGTTAAAGAAGCTGTTTTGGCCTCTATCTTACTCTCAGCACGTGACTATATTGCAGCCAATGCTTGGGTTAACACACTTAGTGGTGACGACGTTCCTAAACAAATTGAAGCAGGTAAGAAACAGTTTGCAGGTAGCGAGATTGCTGGTAAGACATTGGGTGTTATCGGACTTGGTGCTATTGGTGCACGTATTGCCAATGATGCTTACCGATTGGGAATGAAGGTCTATGGTTACGACCCATATGTTTCTATTGAAGCTGCCTGGAATATCTCTCACCATGTAAGACGTGTTTCTGATCTTAAAGAGATTTTTGAAAACTGTGATTATATCACCGTTCACGTTCCATTGACACCAGATACAAAAGGTACTTTCAATGCGGATGCTTTTAACCTTATGCAAAAAGGGACAACTATCATTAACTTTGCCCGTGCAGAGTTGGTAGATAATGATGCCCTCTTTGATGCTTTGGAAACAGGTGTGGTTAAACGCTATATCACCGACTTTGGTACAGAAGACCTCCTTAACAAACCTAATGTGACTGTCTTCCCACACGTTGGTGGATCAACAGGTGAAGCAGAACTTAACTGTGCGATTATGGCTGGTCAAACCATTCGTCGTTTCATGGAAACAGGGGAAATTGTTAACTCTGTTAACTTCCCACGTGTGCAACAGGCCTTGAGTGCCCCATACCGTATCACCTTGATTAATAAAAACGTGCCTAATATTGTGGCTCGTATCTCTACTGCGGTTTCTGATTTTAATATCAATATCGATAATATCATCAACCGTTCTAAGGGCGACTATGCCTATACACTTCTTGACCTTGATGAAACAGACAAGTCTAAGATTGATGAATTGGTTGCTAAGTTTGAAGCTAGTGACAATATCGTTCGTGTGCGTTTGATTAAAGGTAAATAATAAGAGTTAATTGACAGGAACAAGAGATTCCTGTCTTTTTTGTTATAATAAAGACATGCTTTATCGTCAGTATTATTTATCTCCTATTGGACGCTTGTGCTTGGTGGCTAGTGACCAAGCACTTTATGGTATTTGGTTGGAGGGGCAAAAACATTTTCAGGCAGGAATCAAGGAAGAGGAGCTAGTAGACACCTCAAATCCTATCTTGAAAATGACCAAGAATTGGTTAGAGGCATATTTTAAAGGCGAACATCCAAATCCAGATAAACTGCCTCTAGCTGATAGAGGGACGGCCTTCCAGCTAAAGGTTTGGTTAGCTTTACGGGACATTCCTGTGGGGCAGAGCATAACTTATAGTCAGATTGGTAAAGTGATTTCATGCCAATCGGCACAGGCTGTAGGAACTGCTGTTGGTAAGAATCCCTGGTTGATTATCGTCCCTTGTCATCGGGTTCTTCCTAGTAGTGGTCATATAGGAAAATATGCTGCAGGAGAAGACGCCAAGCGTTTCTTACTTCATTTAGAAGGCATTAGGTTTGACAATCCTTAGACAGATATCTTATGCTAGAAAAAAGGAGAAAAACATGTACACTTTTTATGAATATCCCAAATGTAGCACTTGTCGCAAGGCAAAGGCAGAACTCAATCAATTAGGTTTAGATGTTGAATCTATTAATATTAAGGAAAATCCACCTTCAGCTCAATTTTTAAAAGAGCTTTTGGAAGGGTCAGATTTAGAACTTAAGAAATTCTTCAATACGAGTGGTCAATCCTACCGCTCTCTAGGTCTAAAGGATAAGTTGCCAACCCTATCTCTTGATGAAGCTGTTGAACTCTTGGCTTCAGATGGTATGTTGATTAAACGTCCTATCTTGATTAAAGATGGTAAGGTTTTACAGGTTGGTTACCGTACCCCTTACCAAGACTTAAATTTATAAAAAATAAGCAAAAAATCTTGCCACAGTAAATAAAAGTATGGTAAGATTAAAACAGTTGCCGCTATAGTTAAATGGTATAATAGAGCAATGGTAATGCTCCGTTCCGAGTTCAATTCTCGGTGGTGGCATCTGTGATAAAGTCCAGCCTTAGGGTTGGATTTTTTTATATTCAAAGAGGCTGATTTATACCTCTCAATTTTTCAAAAGAATTTACTGAAAACTCTTGAAATTCAAAAAAAAAGGAGTAGACTAATAGGTGATTAAACCTAGGAGGCAAGTCGTGAAATACTACGTTCAATTTATGTTGATTTGTTTGTTTGCCGTTATTGGTGAAGCTATTTCAACATTCTTCAAATTACCTATTCCTGGAAGCATTATTGGCCTGTTCTTGCTTCTTATTGCTCTTCAGCTTAAGTGGATTCGTCTACGTCATATTCATGCAGTAGCAGAGTTTTTAATTGCCAATATGACTATTCTATTTTTGCCAGCAGGTGTCGGTATTATGGAACGATGGAATGCTATTTCAGCGAATATTGTCCCTATTATTTTGATTATTATGGGAGCCCTGGTTCTTAATATTGTAGTGATTGCAGTAGTTGTCGGTTTCATCAAAAAACATTTTGAAGGTGATTACGAGGAGGTTAAACGTGGCTAATTTTTTTAATACACCCTTGTTTGGGCTAACACTTTCTGTACTAGCTTACACAATAGGGCTTTTGATTTATCGCCGTTTTCCTAATCCTTTAACAACGCCTCTTCTTGTATCGACTGCCTTGATTATCGTCATTTTGCACTATACAGGTATTTCCTACAAGGATTACTATGTAGGTGGTTCTTACCTTAACAGTTTGATTATTCCTTCAACAGTCGCGCTAGCAGTTCCTTTTTATAAGAATCTACACCTCATGCGCCATCACTATAAGAGTATTCTAATTGGATCAACTGTTGCCTGTGTTTTAAATACGAGTTATACGGCCCTGATTGCTAAGCTTTTTGGGATGGATTATTTCCTAGCCATCTCTCTCTTTCCTAAGTCTGTAACGACTGCCATGGCTGTAGGAATTTCGGAAAAAATGCAGGGGATTACGACAGTAACCTTGGTTGTCGTTGTTATTACGGGTATCTTAACCTCTGTCTTGGGTCCTGTCTTCTTAAAAATGATTGGCATTAAAGATCCAGTTGCTATCGGACTTTCACTCGGAGGAACTGGACACGCCGTAGGTACCGGAGCTGCCTTCAGATATGGTCAGGTTGCAGGTGCCATGGGTGGTCTTTCAATTGCTGTAACAGGGATTCTATATGTCTTTATTAGTCCTATTGTGGCAAGTTTGATTCTGAAATAAAAAATTAAGGTTTGGATAGGTTTTCCAAGCCTTTTTAGCTGTGAAAAACAAGCAAAATCTGACCTTTTATGTTATAATTAAGGTTATGAATTATGGAGATTATATCTGGGATTTGGGTGGTACCTTGTTGGATAATTACCAGGTATCAACCCAAGCCTTTCTAGCAACTTTAGAACAATTTGAGCGTACAGCAGAACCTCAAGCAGTCTATGATGCCCTTAAGGTATCAACGAGCACTGCCATTGCTATGTTTGCGCCTGATATAGCTGATTTTCGAACCCTATATAAGCAGGAGGAAGCCAAGCATTTACAGGAACCTGTTCTTTTTGAAGGTGCTAAGGCTGTCCTAGCTAAGATTGTGACCGAGGGTGGGCGTAATTTTTTGGTTAGCCACCGTAATCACTTGGTGCTAGAAATCCTTGACAAAGCAGAAATTGCCTCTTATTTTACGGAGGTTGTAACTTCTGAAAATGGCTTTGCTAGAAAGCCGAGTCCAGATAGTTTCCTTTATTTAATTAAAAAATACGATATTAAACACGGCTTGGTCATTGGTGACCGCCAGATAGATATAGAGGCAGGAAAAGCAGCAGGTCTGGATACTTTGCTTGTTGACGGCCATAAATCATTATTGGAGATTGTGACATAAATGACTGATGAATTAAAAAATCTTGAAGAAAAAGCGCAAGAATATGATGCCAGCCAGATTCAAGTCCTAGAGGGGCTTGAAGCGGTACGTATGCGCCCAGGTATGTATATTGGATCAACCTCAAAAGAAGGGTTGCATCATTTGGTATGGGAGATTGTCGATAACTCAATCGATGAGGCCTTGGCTGGTTTCGCCACTCATATTCAAGTCTTTATTGAACCGGATAATTCTATCACGGTTGTCGATGATGGTCGTGGTATTCCAGTCGATATCCAAGAAAAAACTGGTCGTCCTGCAGTTGAAACTGTCTTTACGGTACTTCACGCTGGTGGTAAATTTGGCGGAGGCGGTTATAAGGTCTCTGGTGGATTGCACGGGGTTGGTTCTTCGGTCGTTAATGCCCTCTCAACACAACTTGATGTTAAGGTTTATAAAAATGGCCATATCCACTTTCAAGAGTATAAACGCGGGGTAGTGGTAGCAGATCTAGCAGTAATTGGTGAAACAGAGAAACATGGTACGACTGTTCACTTTACGCCAGACCCAGAGATTTTCCAAGAGACAACCGAGTTTGATTTTGGAAAATTAGCTAAACGTATCCAAGAGCTAGCCTTTTTGAACAAGGGGCTCCGTATCTCTATCACAGATAAGCGTGAGGGTCTCGAACAAGAGAAACATTATCACTACGAAGGTGGTATCACATCTTATGTGAAATACATCAATGAAAACAAGGATGTTATCTTTGATGAACCTATCTACACTGATGGTGAGATGGATGGTATTTCAGTTGAAGTTGCTATGCAATATACAACTGGCTATCATGAAACGGTGATGAGTTTTGCTAACAACATTCACACCCATGAAGGTGGTACCCACGAACAAGGTTTCCGTACAGCCTTAACGCGTGTCATTAATGACTATGCGCGTCAGAATAAGATTCTCAAAGAAAAAGATGATAATTTGACTGGGGATGATGTTCGTGAAGGGTTGACTGCTATCATCTCTGTCAAGCATCCAAACCCACAATTTGAAGGTCAAACTAAGACCAAGCTTGGAAACTCTGAAGTGGTTAAGATTACCAATCGTCTCTTCAGTGAAGCTTTGAGTCGCTTCCTCTTGGAAAATCCTGCCATTGCTAAGAAGATTGTTGAAAAAGGGATTTTGGCTTCTAAGGCTCGTATCGCCGCTAAACGTGCCCGTGAAGTGACACGTAAGAAGTCAGGTCTTGAAATTTCTAACCTTCCAGGGAAGTTGGCAGACTGTTCATCAAATAATGCCGAAATGAATGAACTTTTCATTGTCGAAGGGGACTCAGCTGGTGGTTCTGCTAAGTCAGGACGTAACCGTGAATTCCAAGCCATTCTGCCAATTCGAGGTAAGATTTTGAACGTTGAAAAGGCTAGCATGGATAAGATTCTAGCCAATGAAGAAATTCGTTCTCTCTTCACAGCTATGGGAACAGGTTTTGGAGCTGAATTTGATGTCAGCAAGGCTCGTTACCACAAGTTGGTAATTATGACCGATGCCGATGTCGATGGGGCTCACATCCGTACCTTGCTTCTGACTTTGATTTACCGCTTTATGCGTCCAGTCTTGGAAGCAGGCTATGTCTATATTGCACAACCTCCAATTTATGGGGTTAAGGTTGGTTCTGAGATTAAAGAATACATCCAACCTGGTGCCGATCAAGAAGACAAATTGCGTTCTGCTCTTGAAAAGTATAGTGTGGGACGTTCAAAACCTACGGTACAACGTTATAAAGGTTTGGGTGAAATGGATGACCACCAACTTTGGGAAACAACCATGGACCCTGAAAATCGTTTGATGGCACGTGTTTCTGTGGATGATGCTGCAGAAGCAGATAAGATTTTCGATATGCTGATGGGAGACAAGGTTGAACCTCGCCGCGAATTTATCGAAGAAAATGCCGTTTACAGTACTCTAGATATCTAATATTCTTTTAGAAAAGGGTGCAATGCTAGGATAACTATGATATAATCGTAATGTTATTCTACATTTATGAACATAATAGACGATTAAGGAGAAACTATGTCTAGCGGAATTGTTTTACTGATTGTAGTGGTAGTTATGCTCGTAATTATCGCTTACTTAGTCGGTATTCTTATTAGAAAACGAAATGATTCGCGGATTGCACAGCTTGAAGAACGCAAGCAAAAATTGTTTGACTTGCCAATTAACGAAGAAATTGAAGAAGTTAAAAAGCTTCACTTGATTGGACAAAGTCAAACAACCTTCCGTGAATGGAATCAGAAATGGATTGATATCTCGACAAATTCATTCGCAGATATTGAAAATCATATTTTCGAAGCTGAAAATATGAATGATACCTTCCATTTCTTCAAGGCTAGTGGTGAAATCAATAACATTGAGAGTCAGTTAGATCTTGTGGAAGAAGATATCAAGTCTATCCGCGAAGCGCTCTCAACCTTGAAAGAACAAGAAGAAAAGAACAGTGCTCGCGTTAAGCATGCATTAGACTTGTACGAAGAGTTGCAAAACTCAATCGAGGAAAACTCTGATAATTTCGGTTCTACCATGACCGAAATCAATAAGCAGCTTAAAAACATTGAAGCTGAGTTTGCAGAATTCGTGACTCTTAACTCATCAGGTGACCCTGTTGAAGCATCTACTATCTTGGATCGTGCAGAAGAGCACACTATTGCATTGGGTCAAATTTCAGAGAAGATTCCTGCTATTGTAGCTAAGTTGGAAGATGATTTCCCAGATCAGTTGGATGATTTGGAATCTGGCTATCGCAAGTTGATTGAGCAAAATTATCACTTCCCTGAGAAAAATATCGAACGTCGCTTCCAAGAAATTCGTGAAGCTATCCGTTCAAACTCAAGTGAGTTGGTTTCTCTTGATTTAGACCGTGCGGAAGAAGAAAACGCTGAGATTCAAGAAAAAATTGACAACTTGTATAGCATTTTTGAACGTGAAATTGCCTCATACAAGGTTGTTATGCGTCAAAAGAAAATTTTGCCAGATTATCTCAAGCATGCTAAAGAAAACAACAAGAAACTTCAAGAAGAGCTTGAGCGTCTCATGTTGACTTACATCTTCGATGAAACATATGCGGCAGATGTTCGTAGCTTTGCATCTGATATTTCAGGTGTGGAGACGGCTGTTCTTCCGACCCTTGAAAATTTTGAAACTCAGGTAAAACCATTCTCAGAACTTGAGAAAATCTTTGAAAAGAGTCTTAATACCTTGTCAGCTGTTGAAAATGGTCAGGTTGAGGTCTTTGAAAATCTTCAGGCTATTGAGATAAACGAAGCTAAAGCACGTGAAGAGCTTGATCTTTATGTTAATAAATTGCATGTTATCAAGCGTTACATGGAAAAACGTAACCTGCCAGGTATTCCTCAATCCTTCTTGAGTGTATTCTTCTCAACTAGTGCTCAAATTGAGGCCCTTATGGACGAACTCAGCCGTGGCCGTATTAATATTGATGCGGTAATGCGTTTGACAGAAACATCTAAAAACGCCATTGATCATTTGGAAGAGACTGCTTACTTGGTTGTTCAAAATGCAACCTTGACTGAGCAACTCTTGCAATACTCAAACCGCTACCGTTCGTTCGAACCTGCTGTTCAAAGTAGCTTTGAGCATGCACTTAAATTGTTTGAGGTTGATCATGATTATGATGCATCTTTGGAAGAAATCTCTTATGCCTTGGAAACAGTTGAACCAGGTGTGACAGATCGCTTTGTATCATCTTACGAGAAGACACGCGAACAAATTCGTATGTAAGAGAAAGATTCTGGACTGCGGTCCAGATTTTTTTGTAAGGTCCGTTTTTCATTTCATATTTGAATTAAATCTAGTGAAGGCTTATATAGACATCGAAGAATCGAGGTAATTATGTCAGAAGTTAAAGGTTTATTAGTTATGGACGTAGATTCTACGCTAGTCCAAGAAGAAGTTATTGATTTATTGGGAGAAGAAGCAGGCGTTGGTCAAGAAGTTGCTGAAATCACAGAGCGTGCCATGCGTGGAGAATTGGATTTTAGACAGGCCTTAAATGAGCGTGTAGCGACCCTCAAGGGATTGCCAGAGAGTATATTTGATAAGGTATATGCTCGTATTCATTTCAACAAGGGAGCCAAGAAAGTGGTGGATGAACTCCACGCCCGTGGCTTTAAGGTAGGCTTGGTTTCTGGAGGTTTCCATGAGACTGTGGATAGACTAGCAGCTGAAGCAGGAATCGATTATGTCAAGGCTAATCACCTAGAGGTGGTTGATGGTGTCTTAACTGGTAAGGTTTATGGTGAGATTGTTACCAAAGATGTCAAGGTAGCCAAACTCAAAGATTGGGCGGTAGAAAATGGTCTCGAACTCTCACAAACCATTGCAATGGGTGATGGTGCCAATGATTTACCTATGATTAAGACAGCTGGCATTGGTATCGCCTTTTGTGCTAAACCAATTGTCCGTGAACAAGCTCCCTACCAAATCACAGAACCAGACTTGTATAAGGTAATCGAGATTTTGGATGAGGTTAAGAAATAGTAGATATATAAATAGTCCTTTGGATGATTCCAAAGGACTATTTGTATACCAAAAAAAAACACCGAATCGGTGTCACTTTCTCAAGTTGATTACGGACTAAGCCTTATTTTAACTTTGCTGCCTTGTTTCGAATGGTTTCACTCTCTCTTTGTAACAATTTTTGGTTGACTTATCCTCAAACACATCCTATCATAGAGGAGTCTAGTATTGAAATGGGGGAAGAGATATGTTATACGAATATCCAGCGATTTTTCACACAATTGAGGAAGGTTATCAAATTAGTTTTCCTGATTTTGGTCGTAGCATTAGGGCAGATTCTTTGCCTCTTGCCATGACGAAAGCATCTGTGTTTTTAGCACATATTATTAAGGGCTATGGAGATAAGACCTTACCTGAACCGACAGCGGTAAGTAGTATTCCTAATGAGGAAGAACTTGTCGTTTTAATTCAAACAGAGCTTGATTAAGACTAAAAAACTCTCGGAAGATTAATTCCCGAGAGTTTTAGGTTTTATTGGCTACATAGACGCCCAGGACGACTAAAATGCCTGCAAAAATTTGTAGCTGCGAGAAGGGTTCTCCTAAGACGACAACAGCAGCTAGAATTGAGATAATTGTCGAAATCCCAATAAAGGATGCTGTTCGGTTAACTCCGATATTTGCGATGGCAAAATTTGATAGCAGATAGCCCAGAACACTGCATCCCAAGCCTTGATAAAGGATAGTGATAGTGAATTTTGGATTGCTCACAGGGAGAAGCAAGAGCTCTTTCAAATCACCTGCTAGAAAGCCTTGGCTGAGTGCAAAGAGTCCAAATGTCAGGCAGCCACTGGCAAGCATAAAGTAGGTAATCTCAAGGCTACTGAATTGACTGGCTCTTTCGACATCAACGCAATACAGGGCGTAGGAGACAACTGCTAGACCTAGAATCAAGTAGCCCACAAGGGAGAAGTGGGTAGAGCCGCCAGCAGCAAATACAGCTATGATGATACCGATGAGGGTTGTGATGACACCGACCACTTGCCAACGGCTAGGCCATTCTTTTAAAATTAGGCTGGACATGATAAGGGCAACGACTGGAATACAGGCTAGGAAGGCTCCGCTTTCAGAAGCCGTCGTCATACGAATGCCAATTGTTTCGCAGATAAAATAGATAATCGGATTGAGAATGGCAATACGTGTCAGTGGTTTGAGATTTCTACCGTTAATTTTTAGCCGACGTCGGCTGAATAGGAAATAAAGGTTGATAAAAAGGAAGGCGGTGACAAAGCGCCAAGAGATTAAAGCCAGGTCACTGACCTGTGCTGTAATAGATTTGGTAAAGATAAAACTGAGCCCAAAGAGAATCTCACAGGTCGCTGCAGCCAAGCATCCTAAGATGATTTTATTCTTCATTATCTCACCTCCTGAATTTGCATTTCCACGCCTATTATAGCACTTTCAGGAAGCGTTTACATCAATCTGAACCTAAAAAATAGACTAGCAGATTAGCTAGCCTTTTTTATCTTATTTAGTTACCAATTGAGACAGTCCCGTCTGATCCAACTTTGACATTTGTACCGTCTTGGCTATTAACGTCGACTGAGCCATCTTGACCAACTGTTGCGCTGTTACCTTCGCTATCGTTGGCTTCGACAGTATTATTGCCATTTGTTTTTGCTGAGTTACCGTTTCCGTCGCTGACCTCAGTTGATCCGTCTTTGTTGACTTTGATTGAAGCACTTGAATCAGTTGAAGAAGATTCTTTGGTCACCTTACTTGATGATGGTGTTGAAGATGACGAGTCAGTTTTGTCTTTAGAGTTGCCACATGCTGCTAAGGTCAACAAGGCAAGAACTGAGACAGAGGCTAAAGTTAATTTAGAAAATGTTTTCATAATAGTCTCCCTTTTTTCTTAGTAAATTCATTTTAAATGAAAAAACATAATTTTAAAAGCGCTTCCAGTTGTTTTTACCCAACTGTAATCCCTCGGTAATATCAGTGTTTTACAAGGTTAATCTATTGGAAAATAAGAGCTACAAGCCTTTACGCTTTTTCTTCTTTTGATAGATTTTTCAAAGCGTTCAGCTCGGTCCTTAGGGCTCTCTTTGTTATAATAATAAAAAAAGATTGAGGTGACATGATGTATCAAACAACAATTAAAGGTGACAAACGTTTCCATTCGCTTTCAGAGGGTTACGGAGCACCTGTGGAACTTTTTGGCTACACGGATGATGGGGAAACACCGATGAGCTTGGTGAATATTGCCTTGGCTTCCTGTGTGACCATGTGTCTACAGAGTTATTTTGCCAAGTATCAGGGAATCGAGGAGCTTGCTATTCAAGTTGATTCCAACTATGAAGAAGGGCATTTCACCCTTGCCATTCATTTACCTGAGGATCTGATTTTGAAAAATGAGCAAGAACTCTTGGCTTTTGTGGATAATTTTTGCCGAGTGAAGAAGCTTTTTCGTGAAGATATTCAGGTTGATATTAGCTTAGCCAAATAAGCTTACTATCCTTTATGAACTTCGTGTTATACTAGTAGATAAAGACGTGTCATTTCACTAGGTGTGGAATGAGCAACAATAGGAGGGCTTGCTATGCAAGACAAACTACATGAAATCCGTGTGTTTGAGAATTTTCAAGAAGAACTATTTGAAACGGGACATGTCATCGTGACAACTAAGGTGGTTGAGAAGTCCCTGAATTATTTTGGTAATGCTCACGGAGGGTATTTGTTTACGCTTTGTGATCAGGTTGCAGGGCTTGTGGCCATTTCAACAGGCGACTATGCGGTGACGCTTCAGTCTAATATCAATTACCTCAAGGCAGGGCATTTGTCTGACCAACTCAAGATTGAAGGACTATGTGTTCATAATGGTAAGACGACTAAGGTGGTGGAAGTTGTTATTACTAATCAGGAAGAGAAAATTCTTACAAGGGCTACGTTTACCATGTATGTGACAGGCTCGGTCGAGGAATAGAAAAGGAGCGTTTATGTCAGATTTTCAAACCATGGATGACTTTGCGGTCTTTGTTAATGACTACCTGACACCAGACCAATTGAGCGTTCAAGCCTATTCTTATGCGTCAGACCAGCAGGAGCTCTCTCTTCTTGTGACCATTGATGATTACGAGATGATGTGTCGTTGGCATGCTGTCTGGACTTTTTCAGGGTTACACCAGGCCTTCTTTCAGTCTGTAATGGACTCGGCTAACAGCTTTTCTATTGATAGTGATAGCTTGGCTATGAAAGTGCGTTTAAGGGATCAAGAGCTCTTGTTTCAAGCAAAGGGGCTTGAAATGGTGGTTGTCGATTTGCCTGAGCCCCTTTTTCGTTTAGCTGATGTGTCTTTTAACGAAGGAGGAAAGCACTTTACCTACCTTTGTGAAGACCAAAGTGTTACAGCAGAAGATTGGGTTTTGGTTCCTATAGGTTCTGGTAATGCTGAAAAAGAAGCATTTGTAGAAAAGATTTCCTATGTCCTAGCGGATGAGGTTCCAGTTGAACTGACAAAACTGAAAAAGGTGATTCAAAAGCTAGATTTAGTAACCGTTCGTTATGATGTGAAGGTTGTTCGAAAGGGATTTTTGAGTTTTTCAGGGATGGTTTTTGAGGGCGAGGAACTAGGTAAGCCAACAGACTTTCTTTGGGTACCCTTTTTGGCAGAACAAGATGATTTGGCTGTTCCTACCTATGGTATTCGGATCAATGATGGCAGTCGCAAGACTTATGTAACGGCCTTGGCTGGTGAGGATGATAGTATGGAAATGATTGCTCTTGCACCAGCTACTTATGCGGTTTTTAAACTTAGTGGGCCTGCAACAGCAGCTGTTTGGGAGAGTTTTCATTATGCTAAGAAACATTTTGAAATGATTGATCAGCCAACTGTAGAGGTTTATCCACCAGGGAATCGTCAGGCTGAAGATTATGAGATGGAAGTTTGGATTCCAATAAAGGAGGAAGTATAGATGCGTCTGGATAAGTTTTTGGTTGATTGTGGTGTTGGTAGTCGCAGTCAAGTCAAGACCTTTCTCAAAAAGAAGCAAGTGGCCGTAAATGGTCAGGTGGAGACGTCGCCCAAGACTCAGATTGATGAGAATCAAGACCAGATTGCTTTTCAAGGTCAAGTATTAACACACGAGACCTTTGTTTACTATCTTTTAAATAAGCCTCAGGGTGTTATTTCAGCGACGGAGGATGCTCGTCACAAGACAGTGCTTGATTTACTGGATGATACAGCCAGACATAAGCAGGTCTTTCCTGTTGGACGTTTGGATATTGATACTCACGGTCTCCTGCTTTTGACCAATAATGGTGACTTAGCTCACGCCATGCTGTCTCCCAAGAAACATGTTGATAAGATTTATCAGGCTAAGGTTGATGGTATCATGAATCAGGAGGATATTCTAGCTTTTGAAAAAGGAATTGAACTCAAAGATCATACTTGCCAACCGGCTAAACTAGAAATTATTTCAGTAGATAGGGTTACTGGGACTAGCCTAGTTCAGATTACCATTGCTGAGGGGAAATTCCATCAGGTTAAGCGTATGGTAGCTGCTTGTGGTAAGGAAGTGACAGAGTTACAACGTCTAAGTATGGGACCTTTAAGCCTGCCAGATGATTTAGACTTTGGTGCTTGGCGACGTTTGACCGAGGAGGAGTTGGAAGCTTTAACGGTTTTTGGAATTCCTTTGGCTTAAGCTAGTCTAAGAGTTGCGAAATAGGCAGATTTTTGTTACTATTATTGTGAAATAATAGTAGAAAAAACGAGGTAAATTCAAGTGGCATTTGGAGATAACGGACCACGTAAGAAATCATTTTTTGAACGTCTAACAGTATTGGTCGTTTTGATTATGCTATTAGTAACAGTTGGGGCATTGATTTTCCAAGCAGTCGCAGCTGTCCTTTAAGACGCTATCAAGCGTTTTTTTGTGTATGTCGGAAATTCTTTCGTTTGTGATTGAATTTGTACATGGCATACAAATCAGAAAGAGAGAAATATAGATGAGTATGTTTTTAGATACAGCCAAGATTAGTGTCAAAGCTGGTCGTGGTGGTGACGGAATGGTTGCCTTCCGTCGTGAGAAATATGTACCTAATGGCGGTCCTTGGGGCGGTGACGGTGGTAAGGGTGGCTCAGTCATTTTCAAGGTTGACGAAGGCTTACGTACCCTTATGGATTTCCGTTATAATCGTAAATTCAAGGCTAAGAATGGCGAAAAAGGGATGACCAAGGGAATGCACGGTCGAGGTGCTGAAGACCTCATCGTTAGTATCCCGCCTGGTACAACGGTGCGTGATGCTGAGACAGGCAAGGTTATTACTGATATGGTTGAGGATGGCCAAGAGTTTGTCGTTGCTCACGGTGGACGTGGTGGACGTGGAAATATCCGTTTTGCGACACCTCGTAACCCTGCTCCTGAAATCGCTGAAAATGGTGAACCAGGAGAAGAACGTGAACTTCAATTGGAATTGAAGATTTTGGCTGATGTTGGTTTGGTTGGTTTCCCATCCGTTGGTAAATCAACGATTCTCAGTGTGGTAACAGCAGCAAAACCAAAGATTGGTGCCTATCACTTTACGACAATTGTTCCTAACTTGGGGATGGTTCGTACGAAGTCAGGTGAGAGCTTTGCCATGGCTGACCTTCCAGGATTGATTGAGGGGGCTAGCCAGGGTGTTGGTTTGGGAACACAGTTCCTTCGCCATATTGAGCGTACACGTGTTATCCTTCATGTGATTGATATGTCAGCGAGTGAAGGGCGTGATCCTTACGAGGATTATCTTCAAATTAACAAAGAGTTGGAAACTTACAACCTTCGCTTGATGGAACGTCCACAAATTATTGTGGCTAATAAGATGGACATGCCTGGGGCTGAGGAAAACTTGAAAGAGTTTAAGGAAAAATTGGCTGCTAACTATGATGAATTTGATGAGTTGCCACAAATTTTCCCAATTTCAAGTTTGGCTCACCAAGGTTTGGAAAATCTCTTGGAAGCTACTGCAGAGTTACTTGATGAGACTGATGAATTCTTGCTTTATAGCGAAGACGATATGGAACAAGAAGAAGTGTACTACGGCTTTAACGAGGATGAACGCCCATTTGAAATTAGCCGTGATGACGATGCCTCATGGGTACTTTCTGGTGAGAAACTTGAAAAACTCTTTGTCATGACTAACATGGAACGTGACGAATCTATCATGAAATTTGCACGTCAATTGCGTGGTATGGGAGTTGATGAAGCGCTTCGTGAACGTGGTGCTAAGGATGGCGACATCGTTCGTATCGGTAACTTCGAGTTTGAGTTTGTGGATTGACGTTGAAAGACTCTCTAAGTGCTGAAGCACTTGATAGTCTACGGCAGTCGCTATGGCGATCTGGCTATCAACCTCACTAACTGCGTAAGGTCAGTGAAATATAAAAATATTGAAATAAGAGGTTTACAATGGGAGATAAACCGATATCCTTCAGGGATAAAGATGGAAACTTTGTTTCTGCGGCCGATGTTTGGAATCCAAAGAAACTTGAAGAACTCTTTACACGCTTAAATCCTAACCGAAAACTCCGTCTTGAACGTGAGCGTTTGGCAAGGGAAGAAGCAGCGAAACACCCTGAATTAAATGAAGAAACAGAGCAAGTCTAGCACTTGCTCTGTTTTTCTTATCCAAAATGGTAATCAAAAACAGCTACTCTAGCAAGAGTAACTGTTTTGATAATTAGGCGTTTAGAACCTTGTCCAAGAATTCTTTCAAACGTGGGTGTTGTGGGTTATCAAAGATTTGATCTGGAGTACCATCTTCGAGGAACTCACCGTCCGCAGTAAAGATTACTCGGTTGGCAACTTGACGAGCAAATCCCATTTCGTGAGTAACGATAATCATGGTCATACCTTGCTCTGCCAATTCTTTCATAACGTTAAGAACGTCTCCGACCATTTCAGGGTCAAGGGCAGAAGTCGGTTCGTCAAAGAGCATGATATCAGGATTCATTGCCAAACCACGTGCAATTGCCACACGTTGTTTTTGTCCACCTGACAAGCTATCTGGCGTTGCATCGGCCTTGTCAGCAAGTCCAACACGATCAAGAAGATCCATAGCTAATTTATCAGCTTCTTCCTTGTTCATACGTCCGAGTTCAACAGGTGCAAATGTCACGTTTTCAAGGACTGTCATATGTGGGAAGAGGTTGAAATGTTGGAAGACCATCCCGATATTTTCACGGGCTTTGTCAAGATTTGTCTTAGAATCTGATAATTCATAGCCATCAACGACTACTTTACCAGATGTCACTGTTTCAAGTAGGTTAAGCGTACGAAGGAAGGTTGATTTACCTGAACCTGAAGGACCGATGATACATACAACGTCACCTTCGTAGAATTTGGCGTCAATGCCTTTAAGGACTTCATTGTCGCCGTATGATTTGTGCAAGTCCTGCACATCGATTTTCAATTCAGCCATTATTTAAGTCTCTTTTCTAGTCGTTTAGCCAATTTCGTCAAGCATGTGATGATGACCAAGTAAAGGATGGCCAAGATCGCATACATACGGAATGATTGGTAGTTACGAGCAATGATGATTTTACCAGTTTGGAAGAGTTCAACCAAACCGATAGCTGATACGATAGTCGTATCTTTCAATGAGATAACAAATTGGTTGATGAAGTTTGGCAACATCAAGCGAACCGCTTGTGGCAAGATAACCTTACGCATTGTTGTATTGTAAGGGACACCCAAGCTTCGGCTAGCTTCCATCTGACCAATAGGAACAGCTTCGATACCACCACGTACAATTTCGGCAATGTAAGCACCACCGTTAAGTGAGAGGGCAATTGTCGCTGCCACAAAGTCATTGATTGGTGACTGGTGACCAGTGATGTTTTCAATCAAGTTAGGAATACCCCAGTAGATGAAGGCTGCAACGATCATCAATGGGATACCACGAACCACGTCAACAAAGACTTGTGAAATCACACGAAGAGTCTTGTTTGGTGCAACTGCCATCATACCGAAGATAACACCGATAATCATAGCAATAGCAAATGAAAGAAGGGTCAAACCAAGGGTAATTCCAAGACCTTGGAGAAGTTGTTTGTAGTTGTTTTTAATCAAGCCTACGATGGTTGTTTCATCGGTAGCTTTTTTTGAGCTTCCTTCTTTTGATTTGTTGCTATCGAGGTATTTATTGATAATCTTATCGTAAGTACCATCTTTCACGATAGCAGCCAAACCATTGTTGAACATCTCGATCAACTCAGGGTTAGTGCCTTTTTTAACAGCAAATCCGACTTCACCAGTGGCAATACCTTCGATTGGTGTTGTGAAGTTACGTCCTTGTTGGATAGCGTATAGAAGAACGGCTTCATCATCCATAAGAGCATCGATTGAACCAGAGTTCAAGCTGTCGTACATAGTAGAAGCTTCATCGTAAGCACGAACAGTAAAGCCATACTCACCAGCGTGGTCTTCCAACCATGAGTATGATGACGTACCGTTCTTAGCTCCTACAGTCTTACCTTTAAGATCCTTGTAAGATTTAACCTTACTTCCTTTAGCTACAGCCAAACGAATGTTTGATGTGTAGTAAGGATCTGAGAAGTCAAAGATTTGTTTACGAGCATCAGTGATGGTCATACCAGCCATAACCGCGTCGGCTTGGCTAGATTGTACAGCATTAAGTGATGCATCGAAACCAGGGTTTGTCAATTTGACATTGAAACCTTGGTTTTTAGCAATGGCATTGATGATATCGACATCGATACCTACATATTTACCTGAACCATTTTGGTATTCGAATGGAGCAAAAGATGAGTCCATTGAGATAGTGTAGGTTTCCTTAGCAGGAGTGGCTTTTGCGTTAGCATCACCAGTCAATTTAAGATCTGCTGAAGGTTTTGATGAAGAAGATTTTTCTGAGTCACCCAACCATTTGTTCATGATTTTGTCGTAGGTGCCGTCTTTCTTCATTTCCTTAAGAGCTTCGTTGAAGTCTTTGATAAGATTTTCGTGTTTTCCGCCTTTTTTAACAGCGAAAGCGAAGCTACCGATAGATTCAGGCTTAATGTTGATAGCGTAGTCTTTTCCTTGACCAATAGCGTATTTAACAACTGGTGTGTCGTCCATAGCTGCGTCAACAGAACCAGAATCCAAGCTGTTGTTCATCAAGTCGCTAGTGTCAAAAGTTTTAACTGTAAAACCATATTTGCTAGCATTTTTATCAAGCCAAGTTTGAGCAGCGGTACCGTTTTTAACACCGACTGTTTTACCCTTCAATTGTTTGTAGTCGCTGACTTTGTCGCTACTACGTGTGTAGATAACAATTGAAGTGTCGTAATAAGTGTCTGAGAAAGTGAAGACCTTCTTACGTGCGTCGGTAACAGTCGTACCGGCCATTAGGGCGTCTGCTTGGCCTGATTGAACAGCGTTAACGGCTGCATCGAAACCAGGGAAGGTTTGGTTAACATCCCAATTTTTACGTTTGGCAACTTCGTTGATGATATCAACGTCGATACCTTTGTAGGTCTGATCAGAATCTTTGAATTCAAATGGGGCATAGGCTGTGTCTGAAACAACAGAAATTGTTTCAGCAGATACCTTAACTCCGAAAACAAAGAAAACTGACATGGCACTCAAGAAGAGTGTCAGAAGTTTTTTCTTCATTATAAAAAGTCTCCTTTATAAAATACCTTCCTATTCTATCAAAAAAAGGTCTTGTTATCAAACTTCTTGGAGTTTGATGTTAGAAAACATAACAAGGTTCGTTAGCTATGAGAGCTATCTGAGAAGAAGTTGACAAGCTTGTGTCAATTAGTTACACTGTAATCGAATACATGTAAGATTTGTTACAGGAGCTAAAAAATGAAGAAACGTATGCTTGAGAAATATACTAGCCGATATGATAAAGTTCCAAGTTGGCTGATGATTATGCTGTCCTGTTTTATAGCCACTGGTTATGTCCTTGTAGGTGGATTTCTATCAGGGATTGTTGTGGGAATTCCAATGGCTATTGTTCTTTCGTTCTTAGTATTAAATGGTAACATTCAGTTCCAGGATATAAATACGATTTCCTATAAGATGTTTTCAAACATGTATTTTCAGTTGGGAACATTTGCCTTTACTGCCTTAGCTATCTTTTTCTGGGTCAAAGTTGTTGAAAAACGTCCCATTCGCACACTAGGATTTTTCAAGGGTCATATCTGGTTGAACTTGCTTAAGGGTTGGGGACTTGGAACTTTGCTCTTGTTAGCGAGTTTCCTTGGGACTTATTTACTAGGTGGTTTAGAATTTGTGAAGGTAGACTTTTCGCAGAAAACCCTCCTATATATACTTTCCCTAATACCTTTCTGGTTTATTCAGGGTGGGACTGAGGAACTGGTGACACGTGGTTGGTTGCTTCAGACGGTGACTAATAAATTGAACCTTTCTTGGGGGATTGCTATTTCGAGTTCTCTCTTTTCAATGCTACACTTGGGAAATCAAGGAGTTACCACTCTGTCACTTATCAGTATTGTTTTGGTGGGTGTTCTCATGGCTCTCTACATGCTTAAAACAGATAATATCTGGGGTGTTGCTGCCCTTCACGGTGCTTGGAACTTTACGCAAGGGAATATAGTTGGTGTGGCAGTGAGTGGACAGAATGCCGGTGGAACCTTATTACATTTTCAGGCCAGATCAGGCGTCCCTGATTGGTTGTCAGGTGGAGCCTTTGGCTTAGAAGGTAATATCGTCACTTGCCTCGTTCTAGTGGTAGGTATCATCATCCTTCGTCTACAATTGAAGAAAGAAAACTTTTAAGACTGAGATCAAAGACTCGGTCTTTTTACTTCTATGTTAAAATAGAAGAAACACTTTAAAAGGGGAGGCAATGATAGTAAAACTTGAGCGGGGTATGATTTGGGTACAAATTGTCTATGGACTTATATTTCTTATCGCTTCTACTGGTTTATTCTACGGGTTACTTATAGATGATTATCGTACTGGGAACTTTGTAGACAACTGTGTTGCCTTCTTCATTTTACTAATATTTCTTCATGCTCTGACTAATTTAGTTGACGGTATTGTGAGACTTAAAGGTCATAAAAAAATTTTGGAAATTAACAATGATACCTTTTTTTATTATGGAAGGTTATGTGGACGAGTAACCTTTGAGATTCCGCTGTCTGAGATTGACTTGGTTATGAAGGATTGGTCAACGCCAATGGATGATGCCAAACACTCGTCGACTATATACTATATTCTAAAACGTATCGATGATTTCGGAAATATAAGGTCTTGGGAAAGGCAGAGATATAGAGTTTTATATATTTTTTTCAATGATAGTAAAACGGCCTTGAAATATGATAAAAAACTTGGTTTTCAGACACGAAAAAAGAGAAAATACGTTGCTGAGACAAAAATGATTCACATTCCTATCGCAGAAGGAGAATTTTTCTCCGACCAAGAGATGAATGATTACATAAATGAAAGGAAAAAGAATGATAGATAGAAAAGAAGACAACCAATTCCATTTGGTTTCTAAATATGAACCTTCTGGGGATCAACCTCAGGCCATCGAAGCCTTGGTGGACAATATTGAAGGTGGTGAGAAGGCTCAAATCCTAAAGGGAGCGACTGGGACAGGTAAGACCTATACCATGAGTCAGGTCATCCAGCGCGTGAATAAACCAACCTTGGTTATCGCCCACAATAAAACCTTGGCAGGCCAGCTTTATGGTGAGTTCAAGGAATTCTTCCCAGACAATGCTGTAGAATACTTCGTTTCCTACTATGATTTCTATCAGCCAGAGGCCTATGTACCGTCATCGGATACCTATATCGAAAAAGATAGCTCTGTAAATGATGAAATTGATAAGCTACGACACTCAGCAACGTCTGCCCTCCTTGAGCGTAATGATGTTATCGTTGTGGCTTCCGTTTCTTGTATTTACGGTTTGGGTTCGCCCAAAGAATATGCCGATTCAGCGGTTAGTCTTCGTCCAGGCCAAGAGATTTCTCGAGACAAGTTGCTCAATGACCTAGTTGATATCCAGTTTGAGCGAAATGACATTGATTTCCAACGTGGGAAATTCCGTGTACGTGGCGATGTGGTCGAAATTTTCCCTGCCAGCCGTGATGAGCACGCCTTTCGTGTCGAATTTTTCGGTGATGAGATTGACCGTATTTGTGAGATTGAAAGTTTGACAGGACGCAATCTCGGTGAAGTCGAGCACCTCGTTCTTTTCCCGGCGACTCACTTTATGACTAATGAAGAGCATATGGAAGAAGCTATCAAGAATATTATGGAAGAGATGGAAGCTCAGGTTAAGCAATTTGAAGCTGAGGGTAAGCTCATCGAGGCTCAACGTATCCGCCAAAGGACAGAATACGATGTTGAAATGCTTCGTGAGATGGGTTACACCAATGGTGTTGAAAACTACTCACGACACATGGATGGGCGTAAAGAAGGCGAGCCACCCTTCACCTTGCTTGATTTCTTCCCAGAAGATTTCCTCATCATGATTGATGAAAGTCACATGACCATGGGTCAGATTAAGGGAATGTATAACGGAGACCAGGCCCGTAAGAAGATGTTGGTTGATTACGGTTTCCGTTTGCCATCAGCGCTTGATAACCGTCCACTTCGACGTGAAGAATTTGAGAGTCATGTTCATCAGATTGTCTATGTGTCTGCCACTCCAGGGGACTATGAGATGGAGCAAACTGAGACTGTTGTTGAGCAAATCATCCGTCCGACAGGGCTTCTTGATCCAGAAGTCGAAGTGCGTCCAACTATGGGACAAATGGATGACCTCCTTGGTGAGATCAATGCCCGAACTGAAAAAGGCGAGCGTGTCTTTGTAACCACTTTGACTAAGAAGATGGCTGAAGACTTGACTGACTATCTTAAGGAAATGGGTGTCAAGGTTAAATACATGCACTCTGACATTAAGACTTTGGAACGTACTGAGATTATCCGTGACCTACGTTTGGGTGTCTTTGATGTTCTTATCGGGATTAACCTTCTCCGTGAAGGGATTGACGTTCCTGAAGTTAGTCTGGTTGCTATTTTGGATGCTGATAAGGAAGGCTTCCTTCGTAATGAACGTGGGCTTATTCAAACGATTGGACGTGCTGCCCGAAATAGCGAAGGGCACGTTATCATGTATGCGGATAAGATTACGGAGTCTATGCAAAAAGCCATGGACGAAACAGCTCGTCGTCGTGAAATCCAGATGGCCTATAATAAGGAGCATGGCATTGTTCCACAAACGATTAAGAAAGAAATTCGTGACCTTATTTCGATTACCAAGGCTAATGAAGCAGAAGTGGCAGAGGATACTGTGGACT
The DNA here is from genome assembly GCF_001814615.1 of Streptococcus sp. HMSC078H12. Classification (NCBI taxonomy): domain Bacteria; kingdom Bacillati; phylum Bacillota; class Bacilli; order Lactobacillales; family Streptococcaceae; genus Streptococcus; species Streptococcus sp. HMSC078H12. The sequence goes on from NZ_KV817346.1 coordinate 46,430, forward strand.
ACAGTGCCATGAACAAGAAAGAACGTCAAGAAGCCATCAAGAAACTTCAAAAACAAATGCACGAAGCGGCAGAACTGCTTGACTTCGAGTTGGCGGCTCAAATCCGTGATATGGTGCTAGAGTTAAAGAGTATGGATTAAGTCTAGTTACATCACTTAGGCATTATAAGTAAGAAAGGAAATATATGTCACGTTCACAAGCAACTATTTTAACTAATATGTGTCTCATCGAAGATGGCCGTGGAAATATTGTCATGCAAATCCGCGATCCAAAGCGTTATTACTGGTCGGGGGCAGCCCTACCCGGTGGCCATATCGAAGCACATGAAGGTCTGGTAGAATCAGTTATCCGTGAGGTTAAAGAAGAAACTGGCTTGATCATCAAAAATCCTAAATTGGTCGGTATGAAGCACTTTTACACGACAGATGATGAGCGTTATCTAGTATTCCTTTATAGAACTTCGGATTTTGAAGGAAAAATCCATTCAACAGAGGAAGGCGAAGTTCGTTGGGTTGCTCGAGAGGAGGTAGCTAATATGGATTTAGCTTACGACATGCTTAATCTTTTACGTGTCTTTGAAGAAGACAATCTCTCAGAACTTTTCTATCGGGAGCGACTCGAAAATGACTTTATCCGAGAATTTTGGTAAGAATATGAACTATTTATTCAAATGAATGAATAGTTTTTTTGTCGTTAAAATCAGATAGGAGAGCTTTAAATAAGTAATTTTTAGATTTTGTAATGACGATAAAATTAATAAAAATAAAAAATATAATCAATAAAAGTCTAGTTTTCCATTGACAAATGAATAATAATACATTATTATACTTACATAGTTAATAAATATAGAAAAGAGATTGATTATGAAACCATGGAAAAAACTTTTATTGGGACTCGCTAGTGTCTTTGCTTTGACAGCTTTAGCGGCTTGTTCTTCATCGACTAACACTTTAGATAAAGTTAAAGATAAGGGGACCTTGACTGTCGCTCTTAATCCCCACTTTGCTCCTTTTGAGTTTAAAACAATCCAAGATGGTAAGGATACTATTGTTGGAGCAGACATCGAAATTGCCAAGGCCATTGCAGATGAGCTTGGTGTGAAAGTCAAATTCTCTGAAATGTCCTTTGACAATGTCCTAGCCAGCGTCCAATCTGGTAAGGCAGATATTGCCATTTCTGGTATCTCAGCCACTAAAGAACGTCAGAAAATTTTCGACTTCTCGGATACTTACTATGAGTCTGAAACGGTTCTTGTTGTCAAAAAAGATGCGACAGGAACTTACAAACAAACCGGTGATTTTGCTAAAAAATCTGTAGCCGTTCAAAAAGGGTCTATTCAAGAAAATATCGCCAAAGCCAACTTGTCAGATGCTAATGTGGTTTCCTTGGCACAACCTGGTGAAGCTATCAATGAATTGAAGTCTGGTCAAGTTGAAGGAGTAGTTCTTGAAAAAGCAATTGCACAAGGTTATGTAGACCAAAATAGCGACCTAGCTGTGTCAGACATTGCTCTCAAGTCTGATTCAAAAGATGCCTATGCCGTAGCAATGCCTAAAGGAAGCGATAAGCTAAAAGAAAAGGTTAATAAGGTTATCGCTAAACTCAAAAAAGAAGGTAAGATTGACAGCTATGTTCAAGATGCCTACACTCTTTCACTTAAGAGTTCTAGCAAATAAGGAGTTATTATATGAAGAAATTTTGGTTTATCCTTACAGCTCTAGTCGCTACCTGCTTTCTAGTTGCTTGTAGCGGAAGTCAGGGAGTAAGTCCTAAAACGATTAAGGAAAAGAAGAAAATTGTCGTGGCAACAGAATCAGAATTTGCACCATTTGAGTTCAAATCATTGGTTAACGGCAAAGATACGCTAGTTGGAGCAGACATCGAGTTGGCCAAAGCTATCGGTGAAAAACTCGGCGTAAAGGTTGAATTTTCCGTGATGTCTTTTGATAATGTTCTTGCTAACGTACAAAGTGGTAAAGCCGATATCGCCATTGCAGGGATTTCGGTGACAGACGAACGTAAGAAGGTTTATGATTTTTCAGACAGCTACTATACGTCAGAAAATGTAGTGATTGTCAAAAAAGACAAGGTAAATGACTACACAAGCACTGATAGTCTAGCAAAACAAACGGTCGGTACGCAAAAAGGGTCTGTTCAAGAAACCGTTGCTAAGAAACAAATCCCTAAGGCAAGTGTGGTATCACTGGCTTCAAATGGTGAAATGATTAACGAACTCAAATCAGGGCAGCTTCAAGCAGTTGTACTTGAGAAGGCCATTGCAGAAGGTTATATCGCTCAAAATGACGATTTAACCCTTGCCAACTTTAATCTCAAGTCAGATAGCACAGATGCTTATGCCGTCGCAACACGTAAAGGTTCGGATGACTTGCTTAAAGAAATCAATGCCGTCATCAAAGAGACTAAGGACTCTGGGAAATTTGACCAATGGTTGAAAGAAGCATCAACCTACAAACAAAGTAAGTAAATTTAAAACTCCCGAGCACCTGAAAAGAGTAAAATTCAGGTGCTTTCATCAACAGTGAAAAGTTTCGTTTGGTGATGGCTTTGTTCACCTAAGAGGAGTCTCCAAAAATTCTTAAATCTAAAATGGGGCAATACCCCATTTTTTATTGAATTCTCTGTTAAAAACAGTTATTATCAAAGTAGGTAAGTCTGTCAAAATAGACAAATGACATCGTATAGAGTGCTTAAGAAAAGCAAGGAGAAACTATGAAGCTACCACGTTTTGGTGTTGAAGAATGGCTTAATGTCCATGAAAAATCTGCCATATATGATATCGCAGGAGTTTCAATTAAGGCCCTCACAATGGAAGAATTATTTGACCTGTCAGGCCTTGATAAAGACGCCTTTTTTGCCCAACTACTAAAGAAAAAGATGGATTACGGCTGGATTGAAGGGTCACCAGAGTTTAAGACTCAAGTGGCTAGCTTATACAAGAACATGCCGGTTGATAATATCCTCCAAACCAATGGGGCTACAGGAGCGACGATGCTAGCCCTTTATGCGCTTATTGAGCCTGAGGACCATGTCATCTCCATGTATCCAACTTATCAACAGCTCTATGACATTCCTAAGTCGCTAGGAGCAGACGTGGATCTCTGGGAGGTTGAAGAGGACAAGGGGTGGTTGCCTGATTTGGACCAACTCCGCCGTCTCATTCGTCCTAATACCAAAATGATCTGTATTAACAACGCCAACAATCCTACCGGTGCCCTTATGGACGCTGCTTACCTCGAGGAGCTAGTGGCTATCGCTAAAGAAGTAGACGCCTATATCTTCTCAGATGAGGTCTATCGCAGTTTTGACCAGCCTACGCCTTCTATTGTAGATTTGTATGAAAAGGGCATTGCCGTCAATAGTCTGTCAAAGACCTATTCCATTCCTGGTATTCGTGTGGGTTGGGTTGCTTCTAACACAGAGGTGGCGGACATTCTGCGTGACTACCGTGACTACACGATGATTTGTGCGGGTGTCTTTGATGATATGGTGGCTACCCTTGTCTTGGAAAATAAAGAAGCCATCCTAGAGCGTAATCGTCAGATTGTAGAGGAAAATCTAGCTCTTATGGATGAATGGATTGCCAAGGAACCTAAGGCGTCATGGATTAGACCTGCCAGTGTTTCCACATCTTTCGTCAAACTAGATGTGAATCGTCCTATCGAAGATTTTGCTTTGGAGCTTCTTCAGGACTATGGTGTTCTTGTGGTTCCAGGTAACCGTTTTGACAAGGAGTCTCATGTCCGCATCGGTTATTGCTGTGACAAGGAAGTTCTTCAAAAGGGCTTAGAAAAATTGTCGCAATTTCTTAATAAATGTTGACAATACCACTAATTTTAAGTAAAATAAACGAGCAAAAATTATATTTATACAGGAGTTTCTTATGAAAATGAAAAAACTTTTCCTTGGGGCTATGGCTCTCCTTGCTACTGTGACTTTAGTAGCTTGTGGGTCAAAAAAGGATGCTTACTTATCCATTAAAGAAAATAAAAAACTTGTCGTGGCTGTCAGCCCAGACTATGCACCATTTGAGTTCAAAACTTTGGTAGATGGTAAAGACCAAGTAGTTGGTTCAGATATCAAGTTGGGACAAGCTATCGCTGATGAACTCGGTGTTAAGCTTGAAGTTACAACAATGAGCTTTGACAATGTCCTTTCTAGCCTTCAATCAGGTAAGGCTGATCTTGCTATTTCAGGTATCTCAGTAACAGACGAACGTAAGAAAACCTTTGATTTCTCATATCCTTACTACGAAACACAAAATGCTATCATCGTTCGCAAAGATCAAGAGTCTACTTACTCAAGTCTTGATGCTTTCAAAGGTAAGAAAGTAGCAGTTCAAAAAGGTACCATTGAAGAAGGCCTTGCTAAGAAACAATTGAAAGATTCAACAGTCGTATCACTTACAGCAATGGGTGAGGCGATTAACGAGGTGAAATCTGGCCAAGTTGATGCTGTTGACCTTGAAAAACCAGTAGCAGAAGGTTACGTGGCACAAAATTCAGATTTGGCTTTGGCAAGCGTTGCCCTCAAAGTTGATGATGGCGATGCAAAAGCAGTCGCTATGGCTAAAGGCAACGAAAGATTGAAAGAAGTAGTCAACAAAGTCGTCAAGAAATTGAAAGCAGATGGTACTTACGACGAGTACATCAAGGATGCTTCTAAATACACAGCAGTTGAATAAATCAGTAGCTAGGGGAGATGCCTCCTCTAGTTTTTGTATAGGAAAAAACTTGGATAGTTTTAGTAGACTTAGAAGTCAACTGTAATAGCAAAAATTCCTAAACTTAAATATATTTCTTGACAGAAAAAGGCGAGTCTTGTATACTTGAATAGAACGTGTAAAATGTTACATTATCTTGAGGAGGTGAATTCAATGTCAAAAACAGTAGTACGTAAAAACGAATCACTTGACGACGCTCTTCGTCGTTTCAAACGTTCTGTGACTAAAGCTGGTACTCTTCAAGAGGCTCGTAAACGTGAACATTACGAAAAACCTTCTGTAAAACGTAAACGTAAATCAGAGGCAGCTCGCAAACGTAAAAAATTCTAATTAAGAATGAAATTAACAGAAAAAAGCTTGAGTCTTCTCAAGTTTTTTTCTTTTCATCGAATAAAGAAGTCGGTTAGTAATCGTGAGATACCAAAAAAGACGTCTGAGATTTCAGACGTCTTAAGTTTCATATGTCTTTAGTTGAACAAATAAAGATTATTTGTTTGCAAGAAGGTCGCGGATTTCAGCGAGCAATTCTTCTTGTGATGGACCTGCTGCTTCAGCAGCATCCTCAGCTTCTTTTTTGCTAAGAGCAGTTGCTTTGCTAGCAGCTTTAACAACGAAGAAGAGAGTAGTACCAACGATGATGAAGTTGATAACTGCGCTCAAGAAGCTACCGTATGCGATACCGTTCCATGACAATTTAGAGAGGTTTTCAACGTTAGCAGCCTTAACAACTGGGTTAAGGATAAGTGGAGTGATGATATCACTTACAAGTGAAGTGATGATAGCGTTGAAAGCAGCCCCCATAACAACGGCTACAGCAAGATCAAGGACGTTACCCTTGAACAAAAAGTCTTTAAGTTCTTTAATCATTTTGACAATGAATCCTTTCTTTTATTTACTTTTAATAGTTTATCCGATTTTGTAAATCTTGACAAGGTATTTGCTCATGAAAAATCAATTTTATTTTACTTTCATTTTTCATCGTGTTATAATTAGGGGTAATGCAATTATGGTAAGATAGGGGGCGATTAGATGGTGATTGATAAAGCTTTAATAGAAGATATTAAGAGCAGTACCAACATCGTCGACGTAATTGGCGAAGTTGTCAGTCTTAATCGTGCAGGTCGCAATTACCTGGGTCTCTGCCCCTTCCATAAGGAGAAAACCCCCTCATTTAACGTTATTGAGGACAGACAGTTTTACCATTGTTTTGGTTGCGGAAAGTCTGGGGATGTCTTTAAATTTTTAGAGGAATATCGTCAGGTTTCTTTTCAAGAAAGTGTCAAGGTTCTGGCAGATCGGCTAGGTATCGCAGTTAGTATAGATGCGCCAAGACAAGCCAAGCAGCAAAATTCTCCTAATCAAGCTTTTTATGATCTTCATGAGGATGCGCTTAAGTTTTACCATGCTGTTCTCATGACGACTAAGATAGGAGAAGCAGCGCGTGCCTACCTCTATGAACGTGGGATGACTGACGATTTACTTAAGGCCTTTCAGATTGGTCTATCCCCTGACGAACCAGATTATCTCTATCAGTCTGTTTCCAAAAAATACGATGAAGAGGTGCTGACAGAATCAGGTCTTTTTAATCTTTCTGAAAGTAATCGTCTTTTCGACACTTTTAAAAATCGAATCATGTTTCCGCTCAAAAATGAGTTTGGAAAAACAATCGGTTTTTCAGGACGTGTTTGGACTAAGGAGGATATTGAACAAGGGCAAGCTAAGTACAAAAATACCAGAGCTACTCGCATTTTCAATAAATCCTATGAACTCTACCACTTAGATCAGGCTAAGCCAGTGATTCAGAAGACTCATGAAGTCTATTTGATGGAGGGCTTCATGGATGTTATTGCTGCCTATAGAGCTGGTCATGCGAATGCAGTGGCTTCTATGGGAACGGCTCTGACTCCTGAGCATGTCAATCGTCTTCGCAAACTAACTAAAAAAATTGTTCTAACCTATGATGGTGATAAGGCTGGGCAAAATGCGATTGCCAAGTCTCTGGAACTGTTATCGGATTTTCAAGTTGATATTGTTAAAATTCCAGACAATATGGACCCCGATGAATATCTACAGAAAACTTCCGAAGAGGCTTTGGGCAAACTCTTGGTTGAGTCCCGCATTTCAGATGTGGAATTTTGGATTGGACAGCTCAAGCCTGCTAATGTAGACAATCTTCAAGCGGAGATTGCCTATGTCGAGCAGATTGCAAAGATTATTGCTAAGTCACCTTCTGTAACGGCACAAAATTCTTACATTTCCAAGGTGGCTGACCTTTTGCCAGATTTTGATTTTTTCCAAGTCGAGCAAGCGGTCAATAACGAACGATTGACTATGAGGAACCAGCAGACGGCTCAATTATCGACTGCTAGTAATAGTGCTTATGAGTCTTCAGTGTCAGGATTCAGAGGGACGGTCAAACTACCTTCTACACCTAAGATTACAGGCCTTCGTCGAGCGGAAAACCAACTCTTCCATCGCATGTTAAATCATCCGATGATTTTGAATGACTATCGCATGAGAGAGGAGTTTTTCTTCCAAACACCTGAGTTAGAGGAGCTCTATCATATTCTGAAGCAAGATGGTCAAATCGATACGGTGGCCTTGTCTGTACTTTCTCAAGAGGTGCAAACAGCCTATTATCAGGTTTTAGAGGAGATTTTGCCACCTGAAACCAGTTTAGAGGAAGTCCAGGCTATTGAAGAGCGTAGAAATCATTTTCTGAGGGAACAGGACTTCCGTAAGCAAAGTAAACAAATAAGAGAATCAAGTAACCACGGTGATGTGGATGCAGCGGTAGAAGCGCTACAAATGCTCATCGCCCAAAAACGAGATATGGAGTAACACATGGCAAAGAAAAAACAAAATACAGCATTTAATGTTCAAGTCGCTGATTTCATTCGTAACCACAAAAAGGCTGGTACGGCAATTGATGATGAAGTCACAGAGAAACTAGTTATCCCATTTGTTCTTGATGCTGATGGGATTGATGACCTTTTGGAACGTTTGACAGACGGTGGTATCTCTATCACAGATAAGGACGGAAATCCTTCATCTAAATATGTTGTTGAAGCCCCAAAACCAGAAGAATTGACAGACGAGGAGCTTCTTGGTTCAAACTCAGCTAAGGTCAATGACCCTGTTCGTATGTACCTCAAAGAGATTGGGGTAGTGCCTCTCTTGAGTAACGAAGAGGAAAAAGAATTGGCTATCGCTGTTGAAAATGGTGACTTGGAAGCTAAACAACGTTTGGCAGAAGCCAACCTTCGTTTGGTAGTCTCAATCGCTAAACGCTATGTGGGACGTGGTATGCAGTTCTTGGACTTGATTCAAGAAGGTAACATGGGGCTTATGAAAGCCGTTGATAAATTTGACTACTCTAAGGGTTTCAAATTCTCAACTTATGCGACATGGTGGATCCGTCAAGCAATCACTCGTGCTATCGCAGACCAAGCACGTACCATCCGTATCCCAGTTCACATGGTTGAAACTATTAATAAATTGGTGCGTGAGCAACGTAACCTCTTGCAAGAGTTGGGACAAGACCCAACACCTGAGCAAATCGCTGAACGTATGGATATGACTCCGGATAAGGTTCGTGAGATCCTTAAGATTGCTCAAGAGCCAGTTTCTCTTGAAACACCTATCGGTGAAGAGGATGACAGCCATTTGGGTGACTTTATCGAGGATGAAGTTATCGAAAATCCAGTAGATTACACAACTCGAGTGGTTCTTCGTGAACAATTGGATGAAGTGCTTGATACCCTTACAGACCGTGAAGAGAATGTTCTTCGTCTTCGTTTCGGTCTTGACGATGGCAAGATGCGTACTTTGGAAGATGTTGGTAAAGTCTTTAACGTTACGCGTGAACGTATTCGTCAGATTGAAGCAAAAGCCCTTCGTAAATTGCGCCACCCAAGCCGTAGTAAACAACTTAAGGACTTTATTGAAGACTAAGATAGTAAATGGAAGGGGCCTGATTGTTGGGCCCTGATTTTGGAGGAAAAGCTATGTCTGAAGTGAAATACACTGAAGAAGAAATTGAAAAAATCAAAGACCGTATCTTGGAAGCCTTAGAAATGGTCATTGACCCGGAGTTGGGGATTGATATTGTCAATCTTGGCCTTATTTACGATATTCGTTTCCAACAAGACGGCTATACTGAAATCGACATGACCTTGACGACTATGGGCTGTCCTTTGGCAGATCTTTTGACAGACCAAATTTATGACGCTATGAAAGAAGTGCCAGAAGTCACTAAGACTGAGGTTAAATTGGTCTGGACACCAGCATGGACTATCGAAAAGATGAGCCGTTATGCCCGTATCGCCCTAGGTATTCGTTAGGAGAATGCTTATGAAAACACTGGCTATCGTTGTTCCTTGTTATAACGAGGAAGAGACCATCCATCCTTTTTTAGAGGCTTGTCAGGCAGTTGAACGACAAATGGCCAATCAGTTGACTTTCAACTATTATTTTGTCAATGACGGTTCAAAAGATCGCACCTTAGAGGTTTTGAGACAGGTTTCAAAGCAATTTGAGAATGTTCACTATCTCTCTTTCTCTCGTAATTTTGGGAAGGAAGCGGGCTTACTTGCAGGACTTGAAGCAGCCCAAGGCGACTACGTCACAGTTATGGATGCTGATCTTCAAGATCCACCTGAACTACTCATTGAGATGTATGGCAAAATCCAAGAAGGTTACGACGTTGTGGGGACACGACGTGCTGACCGCAAGGGTGAGCCACCTATTCGTTCACTCTTTGCTAAGGCCTTCTATTGGTTGATTAATAAAGTTTCTGATACTGAGATGGTGGATGGGGCACGTGATTTCCGCTTGATGACTCGTCAAGTCGTTGATGCCATTCTTGAGCTCAAGGAAGTCAATCGCTTCTCAAAAGGGCTCTTTTCTTGGGTCGGCTTTGATGTGGCCTACGTCTCTTATGAAAATCGTGAACGTGTGGCAGGAGAGACTTCTTGGTCTTTCTGGAGCCTATTGAGTTACTCACTTGATGGCTTTATTAACTTCTCAGAAGTACCCTTGAAACTTGCCACATGGGCAGGAACCTTCTCATTCTTAATCTCCTTGGTTGGAATTCTCTTTGTCGTTATCCGAAAACTAACTATAGGTGGGAGTGTTGCAGGCTGGGCAAGCCTTGTCTCGATCATCCTCTTTATCGGAGGAATCCAACTCTTGGCCTTGGGAATCATCGGGAACTATATTTCAAAGATTTTCCTAGAAACCAAGAAACGACCAGTGTATGTTATTAAAGAAAAAGGGTGAAGGAATGAGTGAAAAAAAGAAAACAATTAACGCCTTTATGTTAATTGTTCTTTTGTTTGGTCTAATATCATTGTTTGCCTCTTATCCTCTTTCAAATGGGGATGAAGGTTTCCATATGGCAAAAAGTTATTCCATGTTTTCTGCGACATCTCCCAGGGAGACCTCGGAAAAAAGATTAAGAGAGATTGAACTTATTGCCATTAGTCAACCTAAAGAAATTTCTGTAAGAAAATTTTACGGTGAAAAGATTAAAAGTGTTGCAAATGATGGGATTAAATTTAATGTTTTAACCGATCAAAATCTAACATCAAAAATAGATGTTGGACATTTTATTCCTGCAATTGGTATCCTCATAGGAAGGCTAATTTATCCAAGTTATGGTGTAATGCTATTTTCTGCTAGATTATTTAATTTAATCTTCTTTTTGGGAGGGATGTATCTAATTTTTAGAAGAGCCAAGTTTGATCATCTGATTTTCTTGATGATATTTACTGTTCCATTTATGCAGAAAATAGCTAGTCCATCATATGATATCTTGGCGTTTCTTGCTGTAGCAGCCTTTGGGACAAATTTCTTATATTTGAGTCAGTTAAAAAAAGTATCAGATGTAAGGAAAGAAGATGTTGTTTATACAGTAATGACTATAGCATTGATTCTGTTAACAAAACTTAACTATATTTTTGCTTTACCAGTATTATTGGGTGTTCCAATAATATATAATCCTATATTGTCAGCACTTAAATGTTGTTCGAGAATAATAAAACTATCATTAGCAATTGTAACTAGTTTATTATTCTTAACAGTTGTTTTATTTGTCCACAGAGTCTATAATATTCCCGATTTGATAAAAGTATTTTTCAATAATTACTTTAATGTTGCAACTATGGGTGGGAGGGGTGCAACATTATTCTCTGTAGTTCAGGATAATCTTCCAGAGATAGTGAATATCTGTTGGATTGTTTGTTTAGTATTAGTAATGATGTCAACCCAAAAAAGTGGTTATAGATTACCTACTGCTCTAGCTGGTCTAATAGTTTATCTATTAAATTGGTTTGGTATATTTTTAGGATTTTATAGCTCACATCCTGAACATTTTTCTTTTGATGATCTAACAGGTAGATATTTACATGCATACATTATTTTTCTTATACCATTGATGTCCTGGTTAGGAATGAAAATGAATTTTAAAATATCGCCAAAAGCTAAGTATTATATTGCTATTTTTTCAACATCCAGTGTTTTAATATTATATTTAATTACAATTGTCTATAGAGGATTTATCTTAGGGATTACACCTGCGTGGAAAAACTAAGGATGAAAGCAGATTTTTTCTGCTTTTTTTGTTAAAATGAAACTGACATTATTGGAAATTACAAGGAGAAAAATATGATTCTAGTAACAGGTGCAAATGGCCAACTCGGAACTGAGCTTCGCCACCTTCTTGACGAACGTAACGAAGAATATGTAGCAGTAGATGTGGCAGAAATGGATATCACTGATGCTGCCAAAGTAGATGAAGTTTTTGCGGAAGTAAAACCAACCTTGGTTTATCACTGTGCTGCTTACACAGCTGTTGATGCTGCTGAAGATGAAGGTAAAGAGCTTGACTATGCTATCAACGTGACAGGTACTGAAAATGTCGCTAAGGCTGCTGAAAAACATGGTGCAACACTGGTTTATATTTCAACGGACTACGTTTTTGATGGTGAAAAACCTGTCGGTCAAGAGTGGGAAGTTGATGATAAACCAGATCCACAGACAGAGTATGGTCGTACAAAACGCATGGGTGAAGAGTTAGTCGAAAAACATGTGACTAACTACTACATTATCCGTACTGCGTGGGTGTTTGGTAACTATGGTAAGAACTTTGTCTTCACTATGCAAAACCTTGCTAAGACTCACAAGACACTTACAGTTGTTAATGACCAACATGGTCGCCCGACTTGGACACGTACTTTGGCAGAATTTATGACTTATTTGGCTGAAAACCGTAAGGAATATGGTTACTATCACTTGTCAAATGATGCAGCAGAAGATACAACTTGGTATGACTTTGCGGTCGAAATTCTCAAAGATACTGATGTTGAAGTGAAACCTGTTGATTCAAGCCAATTCCCAGCTAAAGCTAAACGCCCACTTAACTCAACAATGAGTTTGGCTAAGGCTAAAGCTACAGGATTTGTCATTCCAACATGGCAAGATGCTTTGAAAGAGTTTTACAAACAAGAAGTGAAATAAGAATCAAGGTCAGTTAAATAGATTAGAAATATATTTGACTGACCTTTTTTAATAGGTTTTTCAGGAGAAACTACGTATAAAGATGTCAGATTTACTCATTATTATCCCAGCCTATAACGAAGAAGGCTCAATTGAAAATGTTGTTAACAACATCATTCAAAACTATCCTCAATATGACTACGTTATTATCAATGACGGTTCCCGTGATAAAACTTCACAAATTTGTCATGAGAATCATTACAATATTGTTGATTTGCCAGTGAATCTCGGTCTTGCTGGGGCTTTTCAAACAGGTTTAAGATATGCATATGAGCATGGTTATAAAAAAGCGGTTCAATTTGATGCAGATGGTCAACATTTACCCGAATATATTCAAGGTCTGGAAGAGAAAATCAATGATGGCTTTGATCTAGTTATTGGTTCTCGATTTGTTACAGAGAAACGACCAAATTCTTTACGAATGTTAGGCAATATCTTAATTAGTTCAGCTATTAAACTTACCACAGGTAAGACAATTAAGGACCCAACTTCAGGAATGAGAATGTTCTCAGAAGATTTAATTAAAGAGTTTGCACTCAATATTAACTATGGTCCAGAGCCAGATACCGTTTCTTATCTCATCCGTAATGGTGTAAAAGTTGCGGAAGCGCAAGTTAGAATGGAAGATAGACAAGCGGGAGAAAGTTATTTGACCCTTTCTCGTTCTATTAAATATATGACACACATGTTTGTGTCAATCCTACTCATTCAAAACTTTAGAAAGAGAGGCTAGACTCCATGACTTTTTGGTTTCAAATTGTTCTAATTTTTGTATCTCTAGCGACAGTTACCTTCATTCTTAGAGGGATTAGAAAATCTCAAGTACAAATCAACGATTCACTATTTTGGATTTTCTTCTCACTGGTATTACTTGTATTTAGTGTCTTTCCAAAATTAGCTGAGATCATTGCGAGAGCATTAGGAATTGTTTCGGCGGTAAACTTTATTTTCCTTTTTATCATTTTCCTTCTACTGATTAATCAATATCAATTAACAGTTCGCTTGTCTAAACTTGATACAAAGTTTAAAAACTTAGTTCAAACAATTGCCTTGAGAGGAAAAGATAAATAAATGAGTTTAAAAAATCAACATACATTTGTTATCTGTGCTTATGGAGATAGCCCATTCTTAGAGGAATGTATTTTATCATTAGTAAATCAAGAGTTGAAATCCCAGGTGATTTTGTATACGTCGACTCCTAGCGATTATATTGAAAAAATGTGCTTGAAATATAATATTCCTTACCACTCTAAAGTAGGAGGGGGAATAGGGAAAGATTGGAACAATGCACTTTCCTTCGTTAAAACGAAGTATGCTACCATTGCTCATCAAGACGATTACTATCTTCCTAATTACTCCCTAGAAATTATGGAGAAGGCAAGTAAAGTACCAGATTCTCTAATTATTTATTCTGATTACTTTGAGGAAAAAGATGGACAAAAAATTGCTAAAACAACAAATTTGAAAATTAAAACTTTCATGTTGAAAGGGATTAATATATTATCATCAAATAAAATATGGAGAAGACGAATTCTAGCATTTGGGAACGCTATATGTTGTCCTGCTGTGACCTATAATCTTGAGAAACTTAAAGGTTTTCAATTTGATGAGAATTTGAAAGGAAATCTAGATTGGATTGCTTGGTATAAAATTGGTAATATGAATGGTTCCTTTTCTTTTGTTCCGAAGGGGCTAATGTGTCATCGTATTCATCAAGAATCTGAGACTTCTAAAACAATTAGTGATAACACTCGTTCGAAAGAAGATTTAGAGACGTTTGAAATTTTCTGGCCTAAATGGATAGCTCGATTAATAATGAGGCAGTATGTAAAAGCACAAAAATCTAATGACTAATCAGTAAATAATTAACAGTAATATCTTAGGAGCGTACAACGCGATTTAAAGAGAGGTATTATATGTAATTATGTTTTCCATTCCTCTAAAAATCTTATGATATAATAAGTGGAATATTGTTAATCGAAAGAGAGTAAAGTACTTGAAAAATGTAACTCCCCAAAAAGTTTTTTTCTGGAATATACTTGGTAGTATGTCTTCCGCAGCTGTTTCCGTAATCCTTCTTTTTATTGTTACTCGTATTTTAGATAGTGCTTCAGCAGACATTTATAGTTTTGCATACGCTATTGCTAATTTGTTTGTAATTGTGGCTAGTTTTCAAGTAAGAGATTTTCAGGCGACAGATATCAAAGAAAAGTATTCATTTGATACTTATTTGATGGCTAGAATAGTTTCAAATATTTTAATGGTTCTACTCTTGATTGGTTATATCATTTTAAACCCTAATACACACGCAAATATAGGTATAATATTTTGGGTTTCTTTTTTCCGAGTGAGTGAAGCTCTATCAGATGTTTTTCAAGGGTTATTTCAACAAAGAGAACGATTAGATATTGCGGGTAAATCATTGTTTTTGAGACATACAATTTCTACTGCTGTATTTGCACTAGTTCTTCTTATTTCTAGAAATCTCTTGTGGTCAGTAATATTACAAACAATAAGCTCATTTCTTTTTATTGCTTTATTTGATTATCCTAATTCAAGATTATTCCATACTTTAAACATCAGAAATGTAAAACTGTGTAAAATCATTAAAGTGTTTAAAGATTGTCTACCATTGTTTATTAATGCATTTCTATTGGTTTCAATATACAATCAACCCAAGTATGCTCTAAATGATATCTACAATAAGGGGTTAATTGAAAATGGTGTTCAAAGAGATTTTAGTATTTTATTTACGCCGATATTTGCAATGAATTTAATGATTATTTTTCTTAGACCAATGATTACACAACTTGCAGTGTTTCTTGAAGAAAAGAAAATTTCTCATTTCATTACATATAAAAATAATCTATTCCGAATTTTATTAGGTACATGTACACTTATCTATATAGTTGGAGCTTTCATTGCTATTCCAGCATTAGATATAGTTTATGGAACAGATTTGAAACAGTATCAAAGTAGCTTTTTAATTTTATTGATGGGTGGTGTTGCTAGTACCTTCTCAACTGTGTGTGATAATATTCTAACAGTATTTAGAAAACAACACTATTTAATCATTTCTTTTGTAGTTGGTTACTTGGTTTCAATAATGACTGCAAGAACTCTGGTATTGAAATATGAAATATTAGGTGCCTCACTATCATTTTTGTGTGCTATGATTTCATGGTTAATTGTATCGTTAGTAATTTATTTTATTACAAGTCCTTATACTATTTTTAGAAAGAAAAAATAATATGAAATTTTCAATTGTAGTAGCTGCTTATAATGTTGCAGATTACTTATCAGAGTGTATTACTAGCTTAGCAAATCAGAAATTTCAATCTTCAGACTATGAAATTCTTATTATTGATGATGGTTCTACAGATGGCGTGACAGGAGAACTTTGCGATAAGTTGGCTTCTAAATACAAAATGGTAAGGACAATTCATCAGGACAATGGGGGATTATCTGCGGCTAGAAATACTGGAATTAAACACTCTAAAGGTGAGTTTATACTTTTTGTTGATGGTGATGATTTTTGGAGCAATTTAGAATTCCTTGATAACTTATCTAGAAATATTGATACCTATAAAAGTGATGTGGTAATTTTTTCTTATGATAAGTATTATGGAAAAGATGAGAGTGTTAGAATTGATTTTAACTCTGTTCCTGAGTCAGGAAATATTGAAGAAAACGTTATTGACTTGGTTAGGAATAGTGTGTTAACGGCTCCAGCATGGAACAAATGTATCAGAAGAAATTTATTTGTTGAGGAAACTTTAGATTTTCCTGTTGGATTCTTATCAGAGGATTGCTTATATTGTTCATATCTTTTAAAATTAACTGCGAAATATTCTATTTTGAATATAGAATCTTATAAGTACAGGCAGAATCGAATTGGAAGTATTACTAATGTGGTTAAGGAAAAAAATGTATATGACATCTTAAAAAGTATAGATATAGGTTTAACGAATATTGGAGAATATAAGAATAATGTTCGTAAAGCGATAAATATTTACTTTGCAATTTCATATATCTCAGTCTTACCATATGTAAGTCAATATATTTCAAATTCTGAGATTATGTATCTGTTAAAAAAATACAAGTATCTTTTGAAATTTTCAAATGAGATAAAGAATAGGTCGTTTAATTTAACCGGTAAGATTACAAGAATATTAGGTCTAAGATTATCAATTATTCTATTACCAAAGCTATTGAGAATATATAAAACAATGTAATAGTAGAATTTTAAGAGGAGTATCAATGTCTAAACTAGCTATTTCAGTAATTATTCCGGTTTATAATGCACAAGAAGGACTTGGTCAGTGTATTGATTCACTTTTAGATCAAACATTTTCCGATTATGAAATTATTATTTTAAATGATGGCTCTACTGACAATTCTTTAGAAGTAATTCAAAACTATGCTTCAAAAAATGATAGTATTAGGGTTATAGATAAGGAAAATGAGGGTGTAGCTAAGACTAGAAATCGAGGCATAGTCCTTGCAAAGGGTGAATACATAGTCTTTATTGATAATGATGATTTTATTGCTCCAGATTACTTAGAGTGCTTTTATGAGGCGATAGAAAAGGAAAAATTAGATATTGTTATTGGTGGCTATAAACGAGTTAACAAAGACCATAAAATTCTTTTCCAACAAGATCTATCTCAGACTGATTGGTCAAAATATATAGTGGTGGCACCTTGGGCACGTATCTATCGCACTTCATTTTTAAAGGAAAATGATATTCAGTTTTTTGATTATCCAATTGGAGAAGATGTTATCTTTACTTTAACTGCCTATAATTTAACTGATAAAATAAAGGTAATTGATTACAATGGGTATAATTGGTTCTTTAATGAACGAAGTATTTCAAATACTTCACAAAGAGGTTTTAACCCTAAAATTGATATAATTTATTTTTTAAGTTGTTTAAAAGATGTTGCAGGAGATTCTGAATATATAAAATATTATGTCAAACGATATTATATTTGGTATTTACTCTTTTCTGGGAAAGCTGCATCAAGTAAGCAATTTGTTGAACAACATAGGAGAATACAGGATTGGATTCGTAAAGAAAATTTTAGATCAAAACTAACACCATTTTCAAAATCAGTAAGGGGAGAGAGAATCCAGACTAAGATTTATGTTGTGATATTTAGGCTGATAGAACATTTGAAGTTGGTTACATTATTTTCAAAGTTCTATTGTAAAGGGTAGTATTTATCCTCACAAAGCAGAGTAATTCTGCTTTTTTTGTTACTCAATAGCAAGAGGACTTTTTCTTTTTTGTATAAACTATAGTATAATTAAGGTGGTATGCACTTTCAAAGATTACTACTTT
The DNA here is from genome assembly GCF_001814615.1 of Streptococcus sp. HMSC078H12. NCBI lineage: Bacteria > Bacillati > Bacillota > Bacilli > Lactobacillales > Streptococcaceae > Streptococcus > Streptococcus sp. HMSC078H12. The sequence continues at coordinate 64,072 of NZ_KV817346.1, forward strand.
AGTCAATCTTTGAAGCATAGTAATATTAGTAATTATCAGGTACTAATTGATATTTTGTTAAACAAAATGGATGGAAAAATGAATAATTTAATCTCAGTGGTTGTGACTTGTTACAATCATGAAAAGTATATTGAGCAGTGTCTACGAAGTGTTTTTAATCAGACCTATACTAATATCGAATTAATCGTTTTGGATGATGGTTCGACGGATAGTTCAACTCAAATTATCCAAGAGGTTTTGAAGGATTCACCTTTTGAGACAAGATTTGAAACTCATGAAAACCTTGGGGTAGTAAAGAATCGAAATCTAGGATTAGAGCTTATAAGAGGTGACTATTTGCTATTTGTAGATAGTGATAACTACCTCGATGCGGATTATGTGGAACAGTTGTACAGTAAGTTGACGGAAACAAATGCTGATATTGCGTACTGTGATCTTTTTAATCCAGAAAAAGAAGAGTTCTACCTTAAAAGCCGTGAATTTGACTTAACTGCTTTCCTAAATGCTAGTTTTATTGATAATTGTTCTTTGATTCGTAGAAGTATTATTGGAAATACTCGTTATGATGAGAAGTTAAATCGTAAAAAGCTTGAAGATTATGACTTTTTATTGAACTTGATTATTAATAACAGTGCTAAAGCGGTATATCAACCAAGCACTAAGCTTAATTATCGTGTCTTTGAAACAGGGTCAATTTCTGGACGTGACTCCGTTCGCTACCATTATGAAATCTATCTTGATATTCTTGAGAAATATCTTGATAAGCTTCCTCATGAAGTTTACAAGGCAGTTTGTGATAACCTCATGGTTTTGGAAGAGAGGTTGGATAGCTTGCTTAAACATCACGATGAAGTGACAGACTATGTTAATCGCTTGAAAAAAGAACGTGATCAACTTGAACGAAGAAAGTATACACAATCTAAGAGATTGAAGGATGCCCATAAAGAGATGGAGCTGATCCGAGGTTCACTGTCATATCGTTTGGGGAACGCACTAATTACACCTATAAAGACAGCAGGAGTAATTGCTAAGAATCCAAAAGCGATTAAAAATTATTTAAGAGCTTTAAAAGTCAATGTGATACAGCTACGTCGTCGAATGACACCACTTAAGGTTCGTCAGTTACGACGTCTCAGAAATAGTCAACGCTCTGCCTTGTCGTATAATGGTAAGAAAGCGTTGGTTTATGTTATTTTTGAGTCTGAAGCTCGTCTTCAAGAATACAAATTACGTTTCTTGCAAGCCTTGGCTCCATTGGTAGATGATGTTATTGTAGTTGTCAATGGACAGCTTCACGATGATGATATTAATACCCTTGAGACCTATGGTAGGGTTTTAACTCGTGATAACAAGGGATATGATACTGCGGCCTTTAGAGAAGGAATCTTTGCCTTTGGTAAAGATAAGCTTAAAGATTATGACCAGCTCCTCTTGGTGAATGATACAAATATTGGTCCGATGAGAGATTTGTCTCAAGTATTCCAGGAAATGGCCGATAAGCAACTAGATTTCTGGGGGATTTCCTTTGGAGAAGAGCAAGAGGATGTTACTAAAGAGAATCCTTATGGCTACATTCCTAAGCATCTTCAATCTTATTTCCTAGTTATTGAAAAGCTCATGCTAAACGATGATGACTTTTATGAGTACTGGACACATTTGACGGATACAGATTCTCGTGATAAGGCTATTGGTCGACATGAGACACGTTTTACCAAGCATTTTGCTGATTTAGGTTATCGTTTCGATGCGGTCGTGCAAGAATACGAAGATTCTGCCATGTATATCCACCCACTTAAGATGCTCAAAGCAGGTAGTCCTTTGGTAAAATATACGGCTCTGAAAAATTATGATGAAGACCAGTTCTTGTGGCAAGGTCTGGATCGTGATTCAGAAGTCCCTGACTTGTTAGACTTTGTTGCAGAAAAAACTGATTATCCAGTGTCAATTCTGGAAGATATTGTGAATAAATTTAAGGCTGTTCCACGTGATCAATATATTCTATTGATTGATGGGGTTGAAAATATTATTCCGCAATGTACCCGTTACCGTGTCTTGAACAAGGCAGAACAATTACGCAAGCATGGCTTTGCAGTCAAAGTTGTTAACCTATCTGATTTCCAATTATCGATGGCTCAAAATGCTAGTCACATCATTATCTACCGCTCACCAATCTCACCTGAGCTTTTGCGTCTCTGTCATTTGGCTAAGGAATATGGAAAACCTGTTTTCTTTGATATTGATGATTTAGTCTTTGATACGGTTTATACAGATCAATTGAGTTATACGCAAGGATTGAATTCGGTTGAAAAAGGAAACTATGATGCTGGTGTTCGAAATTATGGCTATATGCTAGAAAACTGTGATGGTGCCATTACTTCGACTAACCAATTGCAGGAGGAGTTGTATAAGTACCAAAGTAAGGTTTTACTTAATCGCAACTTGGCTTCTGATGACTTAATCGCTATTAGTAGTCAATATATCAAAGATTACTCTCAAACATCTGATATTGTTAAGATTGGCTATTTCTCTGGTTCAATTAGTCATAATGAGAATTTCGAATTGATTAAACCAGCTATTAAGCAACTGCTTACAAAATATAGCAATGTCCAATTACATATTGTCGGGATTTTGGATATCCCACAAGATATGAAGCCCTTTGAAAATCAAATTGTAACTCACGATTATGTGGACTGGGATAAATTGCCTGCCTTGATTAGTGAGGTTGATATTAACCTAGCACCGCTTGTGGATTCTATCTTTAACCGTGCGAAGTCAGAGATTAAGTGGATTGAAGCTGCCTTGGTGAAGGTGCCAACAGTAGCAAGTAAGATAGGCGCTTTCTCAGATGCGGTTGTTGATGGTGAAACAGGATTGTTAGCTACTGATGAAGAGTGGTTCGACAAGCTTGAATCCTTGGTTTTATCTCCAGAATTAAGACAGAAAATTGCAGATGCTGCTTATCGGGCTGTTCTTGAAAACTGTACCTTAAGTAAGAAAGATGATATGGTGACCTATTTTGAACAAAATTAAACAGATAAAAGTTGAAAATTTATTTTTCATCTTAGCGACGATTTTTATTTTCTCATTTATGTTTGTATTTCCAATTAATCGTGTGCCAGACGAAACAAACCACGCGCGAATGACTTGGGAAACTTTCCATAAACCAACCGATACATCTTTTAAGTGGATGGATGAGATTCCAAGTAATGATAAGGTTAAGTTAGCGGAATATAAACAGATTTTTGCTCAAAAGATTGATATGAGTAAAGAACCTTTTCAATTTGGTGTGAGTTTAAAAACAATCTCCTTTATTCCACAGTTGATAGGGATGACGATTGGAAGTTGGATTAGTCCTACAGTCGGGATGATTATCTATATGGGGCGCATCTTTAATGCACTGGCTTATATACTAGGAATTTACTTTTTAATACGTTATTTCAAGTATGGGAAAACAGCCTTAATGTTTATTTCGCTGCTACCTATTATGGTTCAGCAAGCTTCGTCACTTTCTTATGATGTGATGAACTATTTAGAAGTGATGTTGGCTCTCGGTTTTATCACAAATCTTGCCTATTCTAAACGTTTTACCAATCGTAATTTTATCCAGGTGATAGGTCTTGCGATTTTACTGTTAGCAACTAAGCCAAATAACGTTTTATTATTGGGGCTGATTCCGCTTGTACCACTTGAGTTTGAAGGTTTCCTTGCCTTTCTAAATCGTCCAGTGCAAGCCATTAAGACCTTTATTTCAAAATATAAAGCAGTCTTCTATCTTCTCTTTATTGTAGGCCTTGTAGTGGTTCTTCAATTCTTAATGAAGAATCAAGGTGGTCTTCGTCATTATGGAGAAGTTTTGCGTAATACACTCTTTAATCCTGAGTTGAATGACAATTTGAATGGTATCTTGTCACTTGGGATGTTCGGTTATCTTGGTAACCTTACTTTACAAATGCCACTGTGGTTAATTTTTATTGATATCATCGTTCTTACCATTTTATTCCTATCAAGTAAGAAGGATTTCTTTACAAAAGACTTTGCTAATGCCTCTTGGATTCTCTTCCTACTAGAGGTTTTAGCGGCTGTTACAGTAATGTATATGCAGTGGACACCAGTTGTTCTTGGTCAGGGAGCTAATATATCAGTTGGTGCTCAAGGACGTTATTTCACGCCATTCATCATTCTTTTGTTGCCGCTAGTCGCTAACACAGCTAAGCTTGATTTGTCTCGACAAAAAAGATTGAAGATTGCAACTCTGACTTTAATTGCTAATTTCTTAGTGGCTATGTATTTGATTCTTTTCCATTATTGGGGGGTATTTGCATAATTTATGACTAAAACAATTTTATTTATTTCTCCAACAGGAACTCTGGATAATGGTGCTGAAATCTCGATAGTCAATCTTATGGAATTTCTTGTAAAAAAAGGATATCGTGTATTAAACGTTTTTCCTGATTATAAGGTTCCATCCCAAGAGGAATATCAAGTAGAACTTCAGAAAGCAGGGATTGAAACCTATGGTCTTTCAGCTGTCAAATGGTGGTGGGAAGAAGCACCGGGTGGTTCGCCAGGCAATCATTTTTTGCGAGTGAATTCTTATAATAAGAATGTCAAAGACATTCGAAATATTATTGTAGATAACAAGGTGGACCTTGTTATCAGTAATACAGTCAATGTTTTTCAAGGAGCACTTGCTGCAGCTTTTGAGAATGTCAAACATTTTTGGTTGATTCATGAATTTCCTGAGGGGGAGTTCGGTTACTATAAAGAAAAACTAGACTTTATAGACACGTTTTCTGATGAAATCTTTGCTGTCACAGGAGCTTTGACCGAGGATTTAGAAAAGTGTTTTCCAAATAGGAAGATCTATTCCTTTGCACCCTATACTCAAATTGAACCTAAAGAAGGAGTAAAAACTGAATCTAACGACCAACATCGTATCGTTTCAGTTGGACGCTTGACTCAGAGAAAGAATCAGCTTGAGTTAATAAAAGCTTTTCAGATGCTTGATTTAGTAGGAACTGAACTTGTATTTTTAGGTGCATGGGATGAGGATTACAAACAACTTTGTGATGATTATATTGCAGAACACGATTTGAAAAATGTCTCATTTTTGGGGTATTTAGATGATCCTTGGTCAGAGATTGCTGATAAGGATTTAGCTGTTTTCCCATCTAGTATGGAAACGTTTGGTCTCGTTTATGTTGAATCTGTTTTAAATGGTATTCCAACGATTTTATCAGATAATGCGGGACATAAATCTGCCTTCGAATATATGAACGAGCAAGGTCATATCTACCCTCTGGGTGATTTGGATACCTTAACTAGAATGATTTCAGAGGTCCTTGATGGATTTGACCAAGAGAAACTTGAAGCAGTGCAAGCTGTTCCAAGTTTAAAAGAGAGATATTCTCTTGAGAGTGTTTATGCTAATATTACTGAAAAGATTGAGGACGATGAATTGCGTCATAAAAAAGTAACTCAGAAAGATATCGATTTTTTAAACAGCCGAAAAGCTCTAACAAAGAGTGTAAAATCTGCTGTGAAAAAATTATTTCAGCTTAAAAAAATGAATTAAGGTAAAATCTCGTTATCTATGATTAAGAATGAAAAGGCCGGTTTTGACTGGCCTTTTTGTTTTACTCTTTCTGTCCAATCATGCAAAATACCTTCCAAAATGGTATAATAAAAGCTACTATGTATAATTCTGTGTATTTGAGAGATGTGATGAATGGAGGTAAACTTTGAAGGATATTTTTATCATAGGTAGTAGAGGTTTGCCTGCTCAATACGGTGGTTTTGAGACATTTGTTGAGAAATTGATTTCTCATAAGGTATCGCCTGCTATACGTTATCACGTGGCTTGCTTATCTGACGAAAGCACTGGCAAGCATTTTGACTATAAGGGTGCGGATTGTTTTACGGTTAATCCTCCAAAGCTAGGTCCTGCGCGTGTCATTGCTTACGATATGATGGCTATCAATTATAGCTTGAAACTTATTAAAAAAGAGGGAATTCAAGCCCCAATTTTCTATATTTTAGGGAATACCATTGGTGCCTTCATTGTTCATTTTGCCAAGAAAATTCAGTCCATTGGTGGCATTTTGTTAGTCAATCCTGATGGTTTGGAATGGAAACGTGCTAAGTGGTCTAAGCCTGTTCAAAGCTATCTCAAATACTCTGAAAAAGAGATGACAAAGTATGCGAACTTGATTATTTCTGATAATCGAGGTATTGAGACTTATATTCAAAATACCTATCCGTGGTCTAGAACGACTTTCATCGCTTATGGAACTGACTTATCTAAGACGACTTTGACTGCTGAGGATGCCCCTGTTCGAGATTGGTATCAGAAATGGCAAACTCAAGAAAAAGATTATTATTTGATACTGGGTCGATTTGTTCCTGAAAACAACTACGAAACTGCGATTCGTGAATTTATGAAGTCCTCTACAGAGCGTGATCTTGTTATCATCTGTAATCATGAAGGAAATGCTTACTTTGATGAACTACGACAGATAACAGGATTTGATAAGGATAAACGTGTGAAGTTTGTGGGGACTGTCTATGATCAGGACTTGCTTAAGTATATCCGTAACCAAGCCTTTGCTTATATTCATGGACATGAAGTAGGTGGAACGAATCCAGGCTTATTAGAGGCCTTGGCTCAAACGGACCTCAACCTTATCTATAATGTAGACTTTAACCATCAGGTTGCTCAAGAGACCGCCTTGTATTGGACTAAAGAGGATGGGGATCTATCTCAGCTTATCGATTCTGTAGATGGTCAAGTGTCATTCGAGGACTTGGGAAATGCTGCTAAAGCAAATATGAAAGAAAATTACACCTGGGAAAAAATCGTGGGTGAATACGAGGAGCTATTTTTATCATGAAAGTAACTATTCTCATGTCTACTTATAATGGCGAGAACTTTTTAGCAGAGCAAATAGAGAGTATTCAGCAACAGACTTATACGGATTGGACCTTGTTAATTCGAGATGATGGTTCTAAAGATAAAACGAGAGAGATTATCAAACGTTTCGCTTTAGAAGATGATCGCATTACTTTTATCAATCCTGATCAAACTGAAAATTTAGGTGTTATAAAGAGTTTCTTTACGCTTTTGAAGTATCAAGAATCTGACTACTATCTTTTCTCAGACCAGGATGATACTTGGTTACCTGAGAAGCTATCTCTTCAACTTGAGAAAGCAAGTCACTACCCGTCTGATAAACCCCTTTTGGTATATACGGATTTAAAGGTTGTGAACCAAGATTTAGAGGTGCTTCATGAGAGTATGATTCGTACTCAGTCTGACCATGCTAATACGGAATTGGTTCAAGAAATGACAGAAAACACTGTTACAGGTGGTGTGTCTTTAATCAATCATGCTCTGGCTGAATTATGGACTGGTGAGGAAACTAACGAGCTTCTGATGCATGACTGGTATTTAGGTTTGCTTGCGTCAGCATTTGGCAATCTTGTTTATATTGACCAGCCAACAGAGCTTTACCGTCAGCATGCGGATAATGTCTTGGGAGCTAGAACGCTTCGGAAACGTATGCAGAATTGGATTCGCCCTCAGACCTTGTTCAACAAATATTGGATGTTGATTAAGTCTAGTCAGAATCAGGCGGAAAATCTTCTTTCTTTGCCATTGAATGCTGAAAATAGAGAATTGGTTGAAAACTTTGTGACCATTATGGACCAAGGATTCAGAGAGCGTTATCGTCGTTTGAAAACATATGGCTATCGTAAAAACAGGGCTTTTCATACCTTCGTATTTACGAGTTTGATTTTGACAAAATTCATGTATAAGGAGGACTAAATGAATTTCTTTAGTCAGAAAAATAGGATTTTACTTAAGGAACTGATTAAAACGGATTTTAAATTGCGTTATCAAGGTTCTTTCATTGGTTATCTTTGGTCTATTTTGAAACCTTTGATGATGTTTACAATTATGTACCTTGTCTTTGTTCGTTTCTTGAGATTTGATGATGGGACACCACACTATGCAGTAGGATTGCTTTTGGCCATGATTTTTTGGGGCTTCTTCACGGAGGCTACCAATATGGGGATGCTTTCCATTGTTTCACGGGGGGATCTCTTACGTAAATTAAACTTTCCGAAGCAAACAATCGTAATCTCATCTGTACTAGGGGCTGCGATTAATTTCTTGATTAACCTTGTGGTTGTTTTTGCATTTGCCTTAATTAACCATGTTCCAATCGGTTTCAATACTTTGGTTATCATTCCTCTCTTTATTGAGGTGTTATTGATGGCAATGGGAGTTGCTTTTATTCTATCAGCACTCTTTGTTAAATACCGTGATATTGGTCCTATCTGGGAAGTTGTGCTTCAAGCTGGTATGTATGCGAGTCCAATCATCTATTCCATCACTTACCTTCTTCAGAGAAACCAGACGTTTGTTGCGAAGGTTATGATGTTGAATCCAATCGCTCAGATTTTACAGGATATGCGTCATTTTATTATTGATCCAGTTAACCCTAGAGGATGGGATATTATTAATAATAAACTGATTGCTTTTGTTCCTTATGCGATTCCTGTAGTGATTTTTATCATTGGTTTCCTTGTCTTTAACCGAAATGCTAAACGATTTGCGGAGATTCTATAATGTCAAATAATATTGCTGTAAAAGTAGATCATGTAAGTAAGTATTTTAAATTACCAACTGAGGCGAGTCAGAGTTTGAGAACAACTTTAGTCAATCGCTTTAAAGGAATTAAAGGGTATACTGAACAACATGTCTTGAAAGATATTTCTTTTGAAGTTGAAAAAGGTGATTTTTATGGAATTGTTGGGCGTAATGGTTCTGGGAAATCAACACTTCTAAAAATTATTTCTGAGATTTATGTTCCTGAAAAAGGTAAGGTTACCATTGATGGTAAGTTGGTATCTTTCATTGAGCTTGGGGTTGGGTTTAATCCAGAACTAACTGGTCGTGAGAATGTCTATATGAATGGTGCAATGCTTGGTTTTTCAACTGAAGAAGTAGATGCCATGTATGATGACATTGTAGACTTTGCTGAACTTCATGATTTCATGAATCAAAAGTTGAAGAACTACTCAAGTGGTATGCAGGTTCGTTTGGCTTTCTCAGTTGCTATCAAGGCTCAAGGGGATATCCTTATCTTGGATGAAGTCTTAGCTGTAGGTGACGAAGCTTTCCAGCGTAAGTGTAATGACTATTTCATGGAACGTAAGCAATCTGGAAAAACAACTATCTTAGTTACCCATGATATGTCAGCAGTTAAAAAATACTGCAATAAAGCAGTTCTGATTGAACATGGTTTGGTCAAAGTGGTTGGTGATCCAGATGAAGTTGCTAACCAATATAGTTTTGATAATGCTGCTGGTCAAAAGGTTTCAAACGACGACGTTGTTGTTGAAAATCCTAAAATCACTGATTTACAAGTGAAACTCTTGAATGACAATATTATCAGTCCTGACCAAGATATTTCATTTGAGATTTCATATGATGTCAATGAGGATATTGAGACCTATATTGCCTTTTCCTTAACGGATATTGACCGTGGTATCTGGATTTATAATGACAATTCCATGGACAATAAAACAAGTGGTTCTGGAAGAAAAACACTCACATATAAATGTAGTCTTGCCCATCTTAATAACATTAAGCTCAAGCTTCAAGTTTCTGTCCGAGATAACGATGATCAGATGATTGCCTTTGCTGATTCAGATAACTCACCAGTTATTCTCTTAAATCGAAATGATATTGAGGATGATGATAAGTCTGCTAAAGATTCTGCAACCGGTATGGTTCAGAGAAATGGAAAATGGGAGATTCAAGAATAAATGAAACGTCTCTTATTGTATGTTCATTATAATAAGTACGACGAATTAAGTGGTCATGTGCTCTACCAATTGGAGCAACTTCGACCACTTTTTTCTAAACTTATTGTGATTTCAAATAGTCAACTAACGGAATCGGCAACATTAACTCTCAAAGAGCTTGGCATAGCTGAAGTTATTCAGAGAGAGAATCTAGGCTTTGATTTTGCAGCCTGGAGAGATGGTATGACTCATGTTGGATTCGAACGGTTAGCAGATTTTGATTCGGTTACACTCATGAATGACACTTGCTTTGGTCCTCTTTGGGATATGTTTGACCTAGTTAAAGACTTTGAACAACGACAGAGTGTTGACTTTTGGGGGATGACGAACTTTAGAGAGACCAAATATTTCGAAGAGCATTTGCAAAGTTATTTTATATCTTTCAAAAATCATGTTGTCGCTTCGGAAGTCTTTCAGAAATTTTGGACTTCTATAAAGACTTTTACCGATGTTCAAGATGTTATTGATAATTACGAAACTAGGGTTACCAGTGTTCTTACTGAGGCGGGTTATCGTTATGATGCTGTCTTTAATACCGTTGATGCAGATGTAGGAGATTTAATTCACCCTGACTTTTCTTACTACAGACCAATAAGTACCCTTGAGCATAAGGTACCGTTCATTAAACTAAAAGCTTTTACCGACAATGAAAAAAAGGGAAAATTACTTTTAGACTATCTTGCTAACCTATCAACATATCCAGTAGCACTAATTAAGTCCCATCTAAATCGTTACCATTCCCCTGACAGTTTAGTCATTTTAGATGAGAAAATTATTGGCCCTTCTTTTAAAACCTTAAGCAAGCATAAGTATCGTATGGCTATCCATGTGCACATTAACGACCTTGAGAGACTGAAAGTATTTTTTGATAGTAAGTTATCTGCTTTCTATTATTTCACTTTATCAAGTCGTTTAGATAAAAATGAAGTTGAGAATACTTTATTAAATAATTTTGATAAAGATAGATTTCAGATAGTCTTACAACGGTTTGATAATCATTATCATGCCTTGGTTTCCTTGGCTTCTCAGCTTAGCGAGTATGACTTTGTTGGGCATTTCCACACAGAAGCCTTTGGAAATGAGGGTAAACTTGTTGATGAAGCTACAAGACATGCTCTATTGGATATGCTATCAGATGATGAGAAGGTAGTATCAATCTTTGACCATTTTCCAGAGGTTGGACTTGTTTTTGCTGATTTGTCAAAAGAACTCTATTGGACAGATGCAATTAATACTTTAAATCAAGGGCAGACAGTTAGATTAACTAACGAATGTCAAAAAGTTATCAATCATTCGCTTCATGTTTTTCAAGGTTCTATGTGGCTGTCAAAAGATTTTCTGGAAAAAATTATTCTTAAGGATAAGCAAGCTTTCTATGACTTTGATGAGGATACCCTTTCTTATCTTTTTTATCGAAGAGCCTGGGATCTAGGAATTGATTATCGTATTATTGCTTCAGAAAAAATATCTTTTGCAGAACGTTATAAAGTCCATCTTATTGAAATGTCACAGGTGGCAGAACCACTGACCTTAAAGAGTAAATTTTCAGCATATCGAAAAGCCTTGTTAAAGAAACTAGGTTTAAAAAAATCTTCAGCTGTTTAACTTCCCCCTCCCACTTACGAATAGGTAAGTAGGAGGTTTTTTCTTATGTATAGTATTGTATCTGAGGAGTCGGGGCTTTTGCCTCGTGAGCGACTCTTACAGAAGGGTGCAGAGGTTTTATCGGATCAGGAGTTGTTGGCGATAGTACTGCGGACAGGGACCAAGTCTGAGTCGGTCTTATCTATGGCTAATCGTATTTTGAAAGGGATGACGAGTTTGGCGGATTTGTCTCGTTTGTCCTTGAATGAGCTTCAGGAGATTCCTGGTATTGGGCGTGTGAAGTCGATTGAGCTCAAGGCTATGGTGGAGTTGGCTAAGCGGATTGAGAAGGCTGAGTTGGGTCGTTCCGAGCAGATTATGTCCAGTCAGCAGGTGGCCCGTCGTATGATGTTGGACATTGGTGACAAGCCTCAGGAGCATCTGGTGGCTATCTATTTGGATACACAGAATCGTATTATTCAGCAGAAGACAGTCTTTATTGGTGGTGTTCGCCGTTCGATTGCCGAGCCACGTGAGATTTTGCATTATGCTTGTCATCTGATGGCAACGTCCTTGATTGTGGTTCACAATCATCCGTCAGGTGAGGCCTATCCGAGTCGAAATGATATTGATTTTACGCAAAAAATTAAGCGGTCTTGTGATGATTTGGGGATTTGTCTGCTTGATCATCTGATTGTTGGCAAATCGACCTATTATTCTTTTCGCGAGGAGAGGGAGGATTTTGAGCTTTAGGTTGAGCCTATGTGATAAAGACAAGAGAAAAGCAACTGAGTGCAGTCTCAGTTGCTTTTAAAGTTCGTTAACGACGTATTCAAAGAGTTTGAGGTCTTCTTCACGTTTGTCTAGGAGAAGCTCTGGGTGCCACTGTACACCAAGGAAACGAAGGTCTGGGGTGTTTGATTCGACGGCTTCGACAGTGTTATCCTCAGGATCACGCGCAATGACACGAAGGTCAGAGGCCAAGTGTTTGATACTTTGATGGTGGAAGGAGTTGATGGAGGTTTCACTTCCGTAGATTTCTGCCAACTTACTGTTCTCATCAACAATCATCTCATGGTAGAGGTAATCAGAAGGCTTGTCCTGCCAGTGATGCTCAATATCTTGATGGAGGCTACCACCTAGTGCGACGTTCATTAGTTGGGTTCCACGACAGATTGAAAAGATGGGTTTCTTCTGCTTAGTGGCTTCCTCGATGAGTGCCATTTCAAAGATATCCCGTTCGAGGAAGAAGTCATCTTCACTGGCATGGTTCTCTTCGTTGTAGAATTTAGGGTCAACGTTTTGCCCACCGATCAGGATAAGCTTATCAATCATGGAGATGTAGGTCTTGGCTTCCGAAGGATCGGATACTGGTAGTAGGATTGCTAGGCCACCGGCTCTTTGAACTCCTTCTACAAAGCCAGATGGGGCATAGGACCAGTTGATGTCTTCATGGGCTGGATTAGGCCTTACATTGGCAGTGATTCCGATAATTGGTTTAGTCATTGTTTCTCCTTGATTTTTCTTCTTCTTTCATGAAATAGAGTAGGGTTTGTAGTTCGCTAGTCAAGTCTACATATTGGACCACTACATGGCGTGGAAGATTGAGGTTGACCGGAGAGAAACAGAGAATGCCTTCAATTCCAGCATCAACCAAAAGATCAGCCACCTCCTGGGCCTTAACTGATGGCACTGTCAGGATGGCTGTTTTGATATCTTCTTGGGCAATCTTGTCCTTAATCTGGGAAATCCCATAGATAGGAATCTTGTCCTCGGTTTGAGTTCCAACCAATTCGTTATCGTCTGTATCAAAAGCCATGACCAGCTGCATGCGGTTACGCTCTTGAAAACGGTAGTGGAGGAGGGCACGCCCGACATTACCAACACCTACGAGGAGTACCTTGGTAGTCGCATTGTCATTTAGGAGTTCAGCGAAAAATGTCATCAGCTTGTTTACGTCATAACCAAAACCACGACGACCTAGCTCACCAAAGTAGGAGAAGTCCCGACGAACAGTGGCAGGGTCAATCCCAATCGCTTCAGCAATTTGTTTAGAGCTTGCTTTATCGATATTTTCACGATGGAATCGTTTGAAAATACGATAGTAGAGAGAGAGACGTTTGGCAGTGGCGTTTGGGATGTTTTTCTCAAATGTCATTGATCGCTTTCCTTTCTTTAATTAGTATGATTCTCTTATATTTTAAGAAAAGTTTGTGAAGAATGCAACAAAATAGTGTAGATGAGGCGATATAAAAAACCTATCACATGGATAGGCTATTTCTATGTAGTAAGAAAAAATTTAGACTTCTTCTTGATCGAAAACGTTACGATCAACCAAACTCTGCATCAAGAAGTAGAATTTTTCTTGCAAGATGTGATGATCTTCATTTTTAAAGATATTAACGTTACGAAGGCCAGATTTGTCTGTGATAGACAATTTGAAGCCTGTCAAGTCTTTGTTAATAGTGATTTTGAGTGGGAAACCTTCGCCTGAGTTAGGCACTTTTTCGAGAAGGCGGTGCAACTCGTAGTTTCCGATTTTATTTTGCACAAAAGTCGTATCACGTAGAGTGAATTTTTTGACATTAGGACTGATGGTGTAACGGTACTTACAGTCAGTCAAATGAATGCTTTTTTCAAATGCCATGTTAGTCTCCTATGATTTGATTAAGTTTTTCTGCTAGGGCCTGGAGTTCTTCAGCGGTATTTTCCTCTGATAAACTAATGCGAATGGCTGTTTTTAGCTTGTCAGAATCCTTGCCATAGAGGGCCTGGATGACATGACTTGGATCAACAGTTCCAGCAGTACAAGCAGAACCTGTTGAGACAGCAAAGCCTGCTAGGTCTAACAAGGTTAAGAGAGGCCCATTTTCCTTACCAGTAAAGCTAATATTGATAACGTGAGGTAGGCTAGATCCTCCGCCATTAATTTCATAAGGAATGGTAAGGGAATCTAGAAAGGCCTGACGAATCGTTTCAACATGTTGGTAATTGTCTTGGTAGTGGTCACTAGCATGCTTGTAAGCAGCGGTCATACCTGCAATACCGACCAGATTTTCAGTGCTGGCACGGCGTTTTTCTTCTTGCTCACCACCGTGGAGTAGGTTGTCAAAATGCAAATCGTTATGATAGAGCAAGCCGACACCTTTAGGTCCGTGGAATTTATGGGCACTAATAGAGAGAAAATCGGCTCCAAGTTCCTCTGGGTGAATAGGAAGTTTTCCTGCTACCTGAACGGCATCGACGTGGAAGGCAGCTTGGTGATTGGCAAGCAAGTCACCAATTTCCTTAATAGGAAGTAATTGGCCAGTCTCATTATTGGCATACATAACAGAAACCAGAATGGTATCGTCACGTAAGGCATCAGCGATTTGTTGGGCAGTAATGACTTGGTTTTCTGGTTGAATATAGGTTACTTCAAAACCAAAACGCTCTTCCAAGTAGGCCATGGTGTGAAGGACAGAGTGGTGTTCAATAGCAGTTGTAATCAGGTGCTTACCTTTAGCTTGATTGGCTAGGGCGTAACCTTTGATAGCTGTATTGTTTCCTTCAGTCCCACCAGAAGTGAAAATAAGCTTGCGAGCAGGGACTCCAAAGTGTTTGGCCATTTCTTCACGGGCTTCACGAAGTTCCTTAGAAGCCTGTCGACCGTAAGCATGGAGGCTGGATGGATTCCCAAAGGTTTCAGTCATGACATGTGTCATAGCTGAAATAGCAGCAGTATTTAAAGGAGTTGTTGCCGCATTGTCCAAATAAACCATAGCTTAGTCCTCGTTTGCAGTGTAAGCAAAGAGTGGGCTAAGTGGTTGACGTTCGAAAATACGAGTAGTAGCGTTAGCGATTAGCTTACTTGCTGAAATGTATTTAACGTTTGTAGGAACTTTTTCTTTAGTTGCAACTGAATCTGTCACCAAGATTTCTTTAATTGGGGCAGCGTTGAGGACTTCTGCAGCACCTCCTGCAAAGAGACCGTGACTAGCTACTGCATAGATGTCTTTAACGCCACCACGTTCAAGGATTTTAGCAGCTTCAGCAAACGTTTTACCAGTGTTAAGGATATCATCAACCAAGATTGCTGTTTTTCCTTCAACCTCACCGATGATGTAGCCTTCTTCACGTTCTGAATCATCTTGAGCGTAGTCAATGATAGCGATTGGTGCATCAAGGTAGTCCGCCAAGCTACGAGCACGTTTAACACCTGAGTTTTTAGGGCTAACAACGACAACATCACTTCCTGTGAATCCTTTTTTGTTGTAGTATTCAGCAAACAAAGGCATTGTGAAGAGGTTATCTACTGGGATATCGAAGAATCCTTGAACTTGGACAGCGTGAAGGTCAAGCGTCAAGAGACGATTGACACCAGCTTTAACTAGCATATTGGCAATCAATTTAGCAGTGATTGGTTCACGTGACGCAGCGATACGGTCTTGACGTGCATAACCAAAGTAAGGCATAACAACGTTGACAGAGTTAGCACTGGCACGTTTGCAGGCATCAATCATGATGAGCAATTCCCAAAGGTGGTCGTTAACAGGGTTGCTAGTAGATTGGATGATATAGATATCGTCCCCACGAACAGACTCTTCAATGTTGATCATGATTTCACCGTCAGAAAATTGACGTGAAGATACTTTACCAAGTGGCAATCCAGTAGCCTCAGCAATTTTTTCAGCAATTTCTGGGTTTGAGCTGAGCGAGAACAATTTCAATTGTGGGTTTGCTTTTTGATGTACCATGACGATGGTGACTCCTTTAAAAAAATAAGATGCTAAGCCCAGTTAGGGCTATTGTAATAAAACTACAGATAGTTCTATTTTAGCAAAAAGAAGCAGAAATTTCAGCCTTCAAAGTGTGGTATTAGTGAAAAATACCGAACCTTTGTTAGATAAAACGCCTTTGTATGCGTTTTTAGAGAAATCTATTACCCTCTGAAGTTCTAAATACTTGTGGCATTTGAAGCTGCATGTGTTTAAAATAAAAAAACAAGGAGCCAACTCCTTGTCTAAATTTTAGTCTTTGTCTCGTTTGAGGGTAGCTACAAAGCGTGCAACCTTACTCTTGGCATATTTAAAGTCAATGTTATTTTCTTTAAGAAAGGCATCAAAGTCGTCTTTACCTTTCTCAGCATCCGAAACTTCTAGTTCAAGCTCGTAGTCTTTCTTGTCAGCATAGACATTGACATCAAGAGCCATGAGGCCGATGTTGGTCTGGTACTCGCGACGAGTTGTGGTCAAATGTCCGAGGATGGTTAGGTCCTCTAGTTTAACTCCACGTTCTAAAAGAATGGATTTGATTTGACAATCAGGAAAGTCCAGCGACTTAGTCAAAGCCTTAGCATCCGCACAATCCATGGTAAGGTTGTACTCCATGTTCCCGACTTTTTCAGGGATTTTCAAGGTCAGCTCACCATGAGTGGGAAGTGTCCTAATACGCAAAGACAACTTTTTATTTCTCATGTCACTCTGAGGAGTGTCGATGTAGTAGTTTGTTTGCGTAACAGGTGTTACATGGGAGAAAAGCATCGCCAAACGATTGTACTCGTCTTTGGTGAGCAGAGTCTTATACTCTATCTCTAAATGGTTCATGTGTGTCCTCCCTTGTGCTTTCAAATGTGGTATAATATAACAGATTGTATTTATTTTATAAAAAACTAAAGCTTTTGACAAGGAGGAGTCCTATCTTGACCATGGATTGGGAACAATTTTTAGACCCCTATATTCAGGCCGTAGGTGAGCTCAAAATCAAGCTCCGAGGCATTCGGAAACAATTTCGTAAGCAAAATCGTCACTCGCCTATTGAGTTTGTGACTGGACGTGTGAAGTCAGTGGCTTCCATTGAGGAGAAAATCGCCCTTCGTGGCCTTTCGGTTGAAAATTTAGCTCAAGATATGCAGGATATTGCTGGTCTCCGAGTCATGGTCCAATTTGTAGATGATGTGGATGAGGTTTTAGCTTTGCTTCGTCGCCGTAGTGATATGACCATTGTTTCAGAGCGTGACTACATCAGAAACCGTAAACATTCGGGTTATCGCTCTTATCATGTTATTATCTCTTATCCTGTTGATACCATTGATGGTCGTAAGGAGATTCTTGCGGAGATTCAGATTAGGACTTTGGCCATGAACTTTTGGGCCACCATTGAACATTCCCTTAATTACAAGTATCAGGGGAACTTTCCAGAGGAAATTAAGCTTCGCTTGGAAACTACGGCTCGTATGGCTTATGAACTTGATGAAGAAATGCGTAAGATACGTGATGATATTAGAGAAGCCCAGTTGCTCTTTGATCCAATTAACAGAACTTTGAAGGATAGTGTAGGAAATAGTGATGACACAGATGAAGACCTCTTCGGATGAGATGAAGGTAGCTATTATTGCTAATGGCAAACCCCAAAGTAGGCGTGTGGCCTCGAAACTTTTTAATGCCTTTCGAGATGATCCTGATTTTTATTTGACCAAGAAAAATCCAGATGTGGTCATCTCAATTGGTGGTGATGGCATGTTGCTATCGGCCTTTCATATGTATGAAAAAGAGCTTGCTCGTGTGCGTTTTGTAGGGATTCACACGGGTCACTTAGGCTTTTATACGGATTATTTGGACAGTGAAGTGGATCAATTAATCGAGACGCTTCGAAAAGATAGTGGTGCTAAGATTTCTTACCCTCTTTTGAATGTCAAATTGACCCTGGCTGATGGGCGTTCTTTTACGTCGATTGCCCTCAATGAAGCAGCTATCAAGCGTAATGAGAAAACCATGGCGGCAGATGTTTGCCTTAATGATGTCTTGTTTGAGAGCTTCCGTGGTGATGGGCTGTCGGTGTCAACGCCTACAGGATCAACAGCCTACAATAAATCTTTGGGTGGTGCGGTCCTTCATCCTACCATTGAAGCCTTGCAACTGACAGAGATTGCTAGTCTTAATAATCGTGTGTACCGTACCTTAGGTAGTCCCCTTATTGTACCTAAGCATGAGAAGATTACGGTTTATCCTACCCGAATGGGAAGTTACACTCTATCCGTTGATAATAAAACCTATACCAACCGCAATGTGAAAAAGGTAGAATTCTCAATTGACCAACGTAAGATTTCCTTTGTGGCTAGTGCCAGCCATACAAGTTTCTGGGAACGTGTACGTGATTCCTTTATTGGAGACATGGAAGAATGAGATATGAGTTTACAGTAGGGCGTTCTTGTCGGGTTAAGACCTTTTTGAAGGAGCACGATATTTCTAAAGGTCTTCTAGCCAAGATTAAGTTCGAGGGCGGTCATATTTGGGTCAATGGCGAGGAGCAGTTTGCGACGTATCCTGTTCATGAAGGAGACGTGGTTGCCATTGAAATCCCTGATGAGGCACCGCACGAGACCTTGAAGCCTATCCCTTTTGACTTGGATATTGTCTATGAGGATGATAACTTCTTGGTGATCAATAAACCTTATGGCTATGCCAGTATTCCAAGTGTTAACCATGACAATACCATGGCTAATTTCGTCAAACATCACTTCGTCAGCAACAATTATCCCAACCAGCGTGTGCATATCGTGACACGTCTGGATAAGGACACGTCTGGTCTTATGCTCTTTGCTAAGCATGGTTATGCCCACGCGCGTATGGATAAACAGTTGCAGCAGAAGTCTATTAAGAAACATTACTATGCCTTGGTTGAAGGTGATACAAAACTTGAAGAGCAGGGCGAAATCATTGCACCGATTGCGCGTGATGTGGATTCTATTATCACACGTCGGGTTCATAAATCAGGGAAATACGCCCATACGAGCTATCGCCTGGTAGCTGATTATGGTCGGGTGAAGTTGGTGGATATCAATCTTCACACTGGACGTACGCATCAGATTCGTGTGCACTTTGCCCACCTAGGTTTGCCTCTTTTGGGAGACGACCTTTATGGGGGTTCTCTAGACTATGGTATTGAGCGTCAGGCCTTGCATTGTCACCGTCTTGCCTTTATTGATCCTTTCACTAAAAAAGAGATGGTCCATGCATCTTCCTTGACAGATGATTTTGAAACCGTTATCATGAACTTACAAACTAAAAAGATTGATTGAGGATTTTTTATGCGTAGTCTATTTGGTGAACTTCGTGAACGTATTGCAGGGAAAGGTGTTAAGATTGTCTTCCCTGAGGGTAACGACGACCGTGTGGTTCGTGCTGCTGCCCGTTTGAAATTTGAAGGATTGGTGGATCCTATTATTTTGGGAGACCCAGCTGAGGTTCACAAAATCTTGAGCGATCTTGGTTTTGCAGACTTTAACTATACGATTATTAATCCTGAAACCTATGAAGGTTTTGAGGAAATGAAGGAAAAATTTCTTGAAATCCGTAAAGGAAAAGCAACAGTCGAAGATGCAGAGAAATTGCTTCGTGATGTGAACTATTTCGGTGTTATGCTAGTTAAACTCGGTCTTGCTGATGGAATGGTTTCAGGTGCTATCCACTCAACAGCGGATACGGTACGTCCTGCCCTTCAAATTATCAAAACAAAACCAGGCATTTCACGTACATCAGGTGTTTTCCTTATGAACCGTGAAAATACCGATCATCGTTTGGTGTTTGCTGATTGTGCGATCAATATTGAGCCAAATTCTCAAGAATTGGCAGAAATTGCAATTAATACTGCTGAAACAGCTAAAGTTTTTGGTATTGATCCTAAAGTGGCCATGCTTAGCTTCTCAACAAAAGGTTCTGCTAAATCGCCAAAAGTTGACAGGGTAGTAGAGGCAACAAATATTGCTAAAGAAATGCGTCCTGACTTGGCTATTGATGGTGAGTTGCAGTTTGATGCAGCCTTTGTTCCAGCAACAGCTGCCATTAAGGCTCCAGATAGTAACGTAGCGGGACATGCTAATGTCTTTGTCTTCCCAGGTTTGCAAGCAGGTAACATTGGATATAAGATTGCCCAACGTTTGGGAATGTTCGAAGCCATCGGACCAATCTTGCAAGGTCTTAATAAACCTGTTAATGATCTTTCTCGTGGGGCTAGTGCTGAAGATATTTACAATTTGGCGATTATCACAGCTGCTCAAGCTCTTAATGGCTAATTTTCATTTAAAAACAGAGGTTTAACCAAGGTGTTAGACCTTTTTGTTTTATGCATGACGAGTGATTAAAAATAAATTGAATGAGGTGGCTAGAAACCTAGGGAATACAAGGGGCTATTGAGTTTATCGTGTTTTATCATGTGCAATACTTGTTCAAAATAGTCTGACAACGACTGTTATTCTTGATTATTTATGCTATAATGAAAAGGTAAAATTTTATTTTTTGGAGAAATCTTATGAAAAAAAGCAAATGGTTAGCCCTTGCGGGTGTGGCACTCCTCAGTGTAGGTGCCTTAGCGGCTTGTTCTTCTAAGTCAAGTACTAGTGGAACGACTTATGGTTATATTTATAACTCTGATCCTGAAACTTTAGACTATATCACGTCTAATACTGAACCTACGACGGTTGCTGTAACTAACGGTGTAGATGGTCTTATGGAATCTGATAAATATGGGAACCTTGTCCCTTCAGTAGCTGAAGATTGGTCTGTTTCTCAAGATGGTCTTACCTATACCTATAAAATCCGTAAGGGTGTTAAATGGTATACTTCAGATGGTGAAGAATATGCTGATGTGACTGCTAAGGACTTTGTGACTGGTCTTAAGCATGCGGCTGATGCCAAAGCTGGAGCTCTTTACCTGGTGCAAGATTCTATTGCTGGCTTGTCTGACTACCTCTCTGGTGCCAATAAAGATTTCTCAAATGTAGGTGTTAAAGCAATTGACGATTATACATTGCAATACACCCTTAAAAAACCTGAGCCATACTGGAACTCTAAGACTACCTATGGTTTGCTCTTCCCTGTTAACGAAGACTTCCTTAAGAACAAGGGGAAAGATTTTGGTAAGTCAACAGACCCAACATCTATCCTCTATAACGGTCCTTTCCTTCTCAAATCTTTGACAGCTAAATCATCTATTGAGTTGACTAAGAATGAAAATTATTGGGATAAGAAGAACGTACATTTCGACGCTATCAAATTGTCATATTATGACGGATCTGACCAAGAATCACAAGAGCGTAGCTTCTCAGATGGTGGTCTCAGCATTGCACGTGTCTTCCCAACGAGTTCTAACTATGCATCTGTAGAGAAAAATTATAAAGATAATATTTATTATACTGAGCCAGGTGCGTCTACAGCAGCTATCGGAGTAAATATTGACCGTCAAAGCTATAAATTCTCAGCTAAGAAGACAGATGCTGAAAAGACATCAACTAAGAAGGCTCTTCTTAACAAGGACTTCCGTCAATCAATCAACTTCGCTATTGACCGTACAGCCTATCAATCACAAGTAAACGGTAAAGATGGGGCTGCTCTTGCTCTACGTAACCTCTTTGTTCCTTCTGATTTTGTCAGTGCAGGTGATAAGACCTTTGGTGACCTTGTGACAGAGAAGATGAGCACTTACGGTGATGAGTGGTCTGGTGTCAACTTTGCAGATGGTCAAGATGGTCTCTACAATCCGGAAAAAGCTAAGGCTGAGTTCGCCAAAGCAAAAGAGGCTCTTCAAGGAGAAGGTGTTCAATTCCCAATTCACTTGGACCTTCCAGTTGACCAAACTTCAAAACTTAACGTTTCTAAAGCGCAGTCTTTGAAACAAACCATTGAAAAATCATTGGGTAGCGAAAATGTGGTCATCGATATCAACCAGTTGTCGTCTGATGATATGCAAAATGTAACTCTTAATGCGGCAAATGCAGCAGCAGAAGACTGGGATATTTCAAATGGTGTTGCTTGGGGTCCAGACTATCAAGATCCATCAACTTATCTTGATATCTTTAAGACAACATCAAGTGAAAATACCAAGACTTTCATGGGTTATGATGATCCAAATAATGCAGCAGCAGCCCAAGTAGGTCTTAAAGACTACGATGCCTTGCTTGATTCAGCATCTTCAGAAACGACAGACCTCAATGCCCGTTACGACCGCTATGCTCAAGCTCAAGCATGGTTGGAAGATAGTTCACTCGTCATTCCATTGACAGTTGGTAACGGTGCAGCCCCATCTATCTCACGTTTGACACCATTTACAGGTCCTTACACACAAGTGGGTGATAAGAACTCATCATACTACTTCAAATTTGTAAAACCACAAGAAAAAGTAGTTACTAAGAAAGAATATGAACAAAGTCGTGAAAAATGGCTTAAAGAAAAGAAAGCATCTAACGAAAAAGCTCAAAAAGATCTTGAGAAACACGTTAAATAATATTCTAGAGAAAAAGGCAGTTAGCCTTTTTCTTTTGTCCAAAAAGGGCTAATCCATAGTGTTCGTAAGGGGTAAAATTGTGAGAAAGTCAGTATAAGACAAAATATTCTGAAAATTGTACTCATCTTATTTTTTATGGTATAATGTAGGCATATTAAAAAAGAATTTTTGGAGAATGCTTATGAAAAAAAGTAAATGGTTGGCCCTTGCGGGTGTTTCCCTCCTAAGTGTTGGGGTTTTAGTGGCTTGTTCATCAAAATCAAACACTTCAAGCAATACTTATAACTATGTTTATACTGCTGATCCTGAGACATTGGATTACCTTATTTCCAATAAAGGTTCAACGACTGATGCTGTGACAAATGGTGTCGATGGCCTTTTGGAAAACGATAAATATGGTAACTTGGTACCTTCTATTGCCAAGGATTGGACTGTTTCAGCTGATGGTTTGACTTATACTTACAAACTTCGTAAAGGAGTTAAATGGTATACTTCAGACGGTGAAGAGTATGCAGAAGTAACAGCTAAAGACTTCGTAACAGGTCTTAAGCATGCTGCTGATAAAAAGACAGAGTCAATTTACTTGGCAAAAGATTCTGTAGTAGGTCTTGCTGATTATTTCAATGGTACTGATAAAGATTTTTCTAAAGTCGGCGTTAAAGCACTTGATGATTACACTCTTCAGTACACACTTAAACAACCAGAACCTTACTGGAATTCTAAGATGACTTATTCTCTCTTCTGGCCTGTAAATGAAGAGTTCCTTAAGTCAAAAGGGGATAGCTTTGGTAAATCAACAGATCCATCATCTATCCTTTATAATGGTCCATACATCCTTAAGTCATTGACAGCTAAATCATCTATTGAATTGGCTAAAAATGAAAACTACTGGGATAAGAAAAATGTCCACTTCGATGGCATTAAACTTTCTTTCTACGATGCTTCTGACCAAGAATCGCTTGTTCGTAATTTCACTGATGGCGCTTATAGTCAAGCACGTCTATATCCAACAAGCTCAAACTTTAATTCAGTAGAAAAACAATATAAAGATAATATCTTCTATACACAACCATCTGCAGATATTGGTGGGGTTGGTGTTAATATTGACCGTCAGTCTTACAACCATACATCTAAGAAGACTGATGCTGAAAAAGATTCAACTAAGAAAGCTCTTCTTAACAAGGACTTCCGTCAATCAGTTAACTTTGCTATTGACCGTACAGCTTATTCAGCACAACTTAATGGTGAAAAAGGTGCAGCACTTGCTGTTCGTAACCTTCTTGTGAAACCTGATTTTGTTTATGCTGGTGACAAGTCATTCGGTGATTTGGTAACTGAAAAGATGCCTTCATATGGTGACGAGTGGTCAGGTGTTAACCTTAAAGACAGTCAAGATGGTCTCTTCAACGCTGATAAGGCTAAGACTGAATTTAATAAAGCTAAGGAAGCTCTCCAAGCACAAGGTGTTCAATTCCCAATTCACTTGGACCTT
>NZ_KV817346.1:88379-143051 GCF_001814615.1 Streptococcus sp. HMSC078H12
TCCCAATTCACTTGGACCTTCCAGTTGACCAAGCTGCAAAACCAACTGTAGCACGTGCACAATCTTTGAAACAATCTGTTGAAAAGACACTCGGTAAAGAAAATGTGGTTGTGGACGTTCATCAAATGTCTCAAGATGATCTTCTTAACAGTACTTTGTATGCAGCTAATGCGGCAGCAGAAGACTGGGATATCAATATTTCAGTTGCTTGGGCGCCTGACTACGAAGACCCATCAACATTCCTTGATATCTTCAAGACAACAGCTAGTGAGAACACAAAAACTTACATGGGATTCGACGATCCTAACAATGCAGCAGCAGCTCAAGTAGGTCTTAAAGACTTTGATGCTTTGGTTGATAATGCAGCTAAAGAAACAAGCGACCTCAATGTACGTTATGAACGTTATGCAGAGGCACAAGCTTGGTTGGAAGATAGCTCACTCTTCATGCCACTTATGGTTAACAAGGGTGCTGCTCCAATGGTAGCTCGTTTGACACCATTCTCAGGTGCTTACTCTCAAGTAGGACCTAAGGGTTCTGACAGATACTTCAAGTACCTTGAGCCTCAAAAAGATGTTGTCACTAAGAAAAACTATGATAAAGCCCGTGAAAGCTGGCTTAAAGAAAAGTCTAAGTCCAACGAAAAAGCTCAAAAAGACCTTGAGAAACACGTTAAATAAAAGGACGATGGAACTTTCTCATTAGATTGGGAAAGTTCTTTTGGAATTAAAGGAAGAGACATGAAAAAATACATTTTATTGAGAACCCTCCGTTCTCTATTGTCAATATTTGTCGTGACGGCCTTGACCTACACGATTATCTATACCATGGTGCCGAGGCGTCTGATTTTCAGACAGGACCCTAACTACAACAAGATTGCTAAGACAGCTGATTCTAAGGCTAACTATGAAAATACAATCTATGAACGTATGGGTTACATTGATTACTATGACACCAAGGAGTTGCAGGAGAAAGCTAGCTCCCTTGATAAGTCAGTAACCACTAAGCCAACAAAAGAAAATAAAGCTATTTACCAAAAATATGTGGATAGTTTAGGACATGGCTGGCGTTTGCATCAATTCAAGCAAAGTAAACAATTCTATGCAACACGTGATGTTCCAGTGCTTGAACGTGTATTTGGCTTCTATACGCACCTCTTTGAATTTGACAATACTGGATGGGTTAAAGATAAAACAAATCCAAACTTGAAGCGTTACATCCGTATTGAAAATGATCCAGCTATCGGTTGGTCAGTTGTCGGTTCAGGAACTAAGCATAAATATTTGCTTTACTTTAACGGTCAGTTCCCATTTGTTCACCAAAACTTTGTGAAGATGAACCTTGGTACCTCTTACCCAACTTATGCTGAGCAAGGTGTTCTTGATGTTATTACGCAAGGCCAAGGGCAAACACAAAGCTCTGAGGTCAACTTCCCTACTGGTAAGAAGATATCTTCAGTAGATATCTACTCTCGTACTTATAAATCACCAAGTCAGGCTGATGCGAGAGATCGTTCTTACTATGGAAATGACCCATATACAGCAACCAAGAGTCGCTACCAATACCCATCAATGGTGACAAGTTCTGCCATTGCAGGTTTGATTGGTTTGGTCTTGTCTTATGCTTTGGCAATTCCATTGGGATCATACATGGCACGCTTTAAAAACACGCTCTTTGATAGTGTATCAACAGGTGTCTTGACTTTCTTGCTTTCACTACCAACCATCGCCTTGGTTTATATCATTCGTTTGATAGGTTCTGAAATTGGTCTTCCAGATTCCTTCCCTATCTTGGGTGCAGGTGACTGGCGTTCATACGTCTTGCCATCTGTTATTCTCGGTCTCTTGTCAACACCAGGTCTTGCTATTTGGATTCGTCGTTACATGATCGACTTGCAATCACAAGACTTCGTTCGTTTTGCACGTGCCAAAGGGTTGTCAGAACAAGAAATTTCGAATAAACACATTTTCAAAAATGCTATGGTTTCCTTGGTTTCAGGGATTCCAGCTTCTATCGTTAGTGTTATCACAGGGGCAACCTTGACAGAAACGATCTTCGCCTTCCCTGGTATGGGTAAAATGTTGATTGACTCTGTTCGTGCTTCAAATAACGCTATGGTTGTGGGTCTTGTATTTATTTTCACAGCCCTCACCATCTTCTCATTGCTTGTGGGTGATATCCTTATGACTATAATTGACCCACGTATCAAATTGACATCTAAAGGAGGTAAATAATGGCTTCAATTGATAAAAGTAAGTTCCAATTTGTAAAGCGCGATGATTTTGCCTCTGAAACAATTGATGCGCCGGCCTATTCATACTGGAAATCGGTGATGCGTCAGTTCTTCAAGAAGAAGTCAACAACTGTCATGTTGGGAATCTTGATTGCTATCATTTTGATGAGTTTTATCTACCCGATGTTTTCAAAATTTGACTTTAATGATGTGTCTAAGGTTAATGACTTTAGTGTACGTTATGTACATCCAAACGCTCAATACTGGTTCGGTACTGACAGTAATGGTAAGTCCCTCTTCGATAGTGTTTGGTTTGGAGCTCGTAATTCTATCCTTATTGCTGTTATCGCTACCTTCCTTAACGTTGTTATTGGTTTACTTGTGGGTGCTGTTTGGGGGATTTCTAAGACCTTCGATATGATTATGATGGAAATCTACAACATCATCTCAAATATTCCTGCCCTCCTTGTAGTTATCGTCTTGACTTACTCATTGGGTGCTGGTTTCTGGAATATGATCTTTGCCATGACTGTTACAGGGTGGATTGGTATTGCCTATACTATCCGTATTCAAATCATGCGTTACCGTGATTTGGAGTATAACTTGGCTTCTCGTACACTGGGAACACCAACTCCTAAGATTGTGGTTAAAAACATCATGCCACAACTAGTATCAGTTATCGTAACCATGGCTAGTCAACTTTTGCCAGGATTTATCTCTTATGAGGCCTTCCTTTCATACTTTGGTTTGGGGCTTCCCGTTACTACGCCTAGTCTTGGTCGTTTGATTTCAGACTATGCACAGAACGTTACAGTCAATGCATATCTCTTCTGGATTCCATTGACTACCTTGATTCTCGTTTCTCTCTCTCTCTTTATTGTCGGTCAAAACTTGGCGGATGCCAGTGACCCACGTACGCATAGATAGGAGTCCAATATGACAGAAAATAAAAATGTAATATTATCGGCTCGCGATATCGTCGTGGAATTTGACGTTCGTGACCGTGTTTTGACAGCTATTCGAGGGGTCTCTCTTGATTTGGTTGAAGGTGAAGTTTTAGCCTTGGTTGGTGAGTCTGGTTCAGGGAAATCAGTGTTGACCAAAACTTTTACAGGGATGCTGGAAGAAAATGGTCGTGTCGCTAGTGGTTCGATTGATTATCGCGGTCAAGATTTGACTAAGCTTAAGAGTCACCAAGATTGGGCACCTATTCGTGGGGCTAAGATTGCAACTATCTTCCAAGATCCTATGACCAGTCTTGACCCAATTAAGACTATCGGTAGCCAAATTGTTGAGGTCATTGTCAAACACCAAGGAAAATCAGCCAAAGAAGCTAAAAAAATGGCCATTGATTACATGGACAAGGTTGGTATTCCTGATGCTGAAAAACGTTTCAACGAATATCCTTTCCAATACTCTGGTGGGATGCGTCAACGTATCGTTATTGCCATTGCCTTGGCTTGTCGTCCTGATGTCCTTATCTGTGACGAGCCAACAACTGCCCTCGATGTGACCATTCAAGCTCAAATCATCGACCTCTTGAAATCACTCAAAGAGGAGTACGGTTTCTCAGTGATTTTCATTACCCATGACCTTGGTGTGGTAGCAAGTATCGCTGATAAGGTTGCTGTTATGTATGCTGGTGAAATCATTGAATACGCAACTGTTGAGGAAATTTTCTATGAGCCTTGTCATCCATACACGTGGAGCTTGCTTTCAAGCTTGCCACAGTTGGCTGATGATAAGGGTGAGCTTTTCTCAATTCCAGGGACACCACCATCACTTTATACACCAGTTGTTGGGGATGCCTTTGCCTTGCGTTCAGACTATGCTATGCAGATTGACTTCGAGGAAAAAGCACCACAATTCCAAGTTTCAGATACTCACTGGGCTAAGACCTGGCTCTTACATAAGGATGCACCAAAAGTTGAAAAACCTGCGGTTATCCAAAATCTACATGAAAAAATCCGTGCTAATATGGGATTTGCACATTTAGGAGATGAGGAGGAAGGCAATGCCTGAGAAGTTAGTTGAAGTAAAAGATGTGGAGATTTCCTTTGGTGAAGGAAGCAAGAAATTCGTTGCTGTCCACAATGCTAATTTTTTCATCAACAAGGGTGAAACCTTTTCCCTCGTTGGTGAGTCTGGTAGTGGTAAAACCACTATCGGGCGTGCCATTATTGGTCTAAATGATACAAGTAATGGTGAGATTATTTTTGACGGTAAGAAAATCAATGGACACTTGTCTCACTCTGAGAAAAACGACCTTATCCGTCGTATCCAGATGATTTTCCAAGACCCTGCGGCTAGTTTGAATGAACGTGCAACAGTTGATTATATCTTGTCTGAAGGCTTGTACAATTTCCATCTTTATAAGGATGAAGAAGACCGTAAGGCTAAAATCAAGGAAATCATCAAAGAAGTAGGGCTTCTTGAGGAGCACTTGACACGTTACCCTCACGAATTTTCTGGGGGACAACGTCAACGTATTGGGATTGCACGTTCCTTGGTCATGCAACCTGATTTGGTTATCGCTGACGAACCCATCTCAGCCCTTGACGTGTCAGTTCGTGCCCAAGTTTTGAACTTGCTTAAGAAATTTCAAAAAGAGTTGGGATTGACCTACCTCTTTATCGCTCACGACTTGTCAGTGGTCCGTTTCATTTCTGACCGTATCGCTGTTATTTACAAGGGGACAATCGTGGAAGTTGCTGAGACAGAAGAACTCTACAACAATCCTATCCACCCTTACACCAAGTCACTCTTGTCTGCTGTTCCTATTCCAGACCCAATCTTGGAACGTAAGAAAGTCTTGAAGGTTTATGATCCAAACCAACACGACTATTCGGTTGATAAACCAGAAATGGTTGAAGTACGTCCAGGACACTTCGTTTGGGGTAACAAGGTCGAAACCGAGACTTATCGTAAAGAACAAAGTAAATAAGTCTTTTCAATGCAAAAAAAAAAATCGTGTTCCAGAAGGAACACGGTTTTTCTTTAGTCTAAATTTAAGCGTTTGGTCATGATATAGTAGGTACCAAAGTAACTTGCCGCGATGAGAATGAGAGACTGAACTAGACTAAAGATATATGACGAGTTATTAATTGCAGTATTTGTTGCATCTCCGGTCAGGGCTGCACCGAGTCCAAAGAAGAAACCAATAAAGAATAGGATAGCCTGAATGGCGAAATAGGCGACAAATCCCATAAGAACTTTGTTAGTATTGAAGAGGTTTCCGATACTAATACAGAGGTAATAGAAAAGGATACCAGCAATCATTGACAAGATTGTAGAAGGGATGA
This sequence comes from Streptococcus sp. HMSC078H12, assembly GCF_001814615.1. Classification (NCBI taxonomy): domain Bacteria; kingdom Bacillati; phylum Bacillota; class Bacilli; order Lactobacillales; family Streptococcaceae; genus Streptococcus; species Streptococcus sp. HMSC078H12. Next base: position 93,915 of record NZ_KV817346.1, read on the forward strand.
ATAGGTAGAAAGCGCCTATCTCTTTTAGAATTTGGCCAAAGTAGCTGGTAGCTAGGAGGATATCTTTCATATCAAGGCAGAAAGCAGCTATAATTCCAATCGAAAGAAGTATAACGAGTGATGAAATGATATCTAAAATAAAGGCTACCAAGAGTTTAGACAAGATTAATTGGTGGGCAGAAACTGGGAGCGTATTGGTTAGATAACCTTCTCTCCCAAAGACAGTCTTTGCAAAGCGTCTGACAATGAGGACTATTGTCGCTATATAAATAGTTCCCCATACAATAATGGTAGCAAAAACCATCAGTGTGAAGAAAGCAAAGAAGAGTAGACTAGGTTCTTGGTGGCTCTGTTCAGTTACAAAAATAGATTTTCGAAGCATTAAACCCAAGGGGATTGAGAGTAGGATGGCAATACCATAGATGCCGAGGTACCATTTACGGACCGATTGTAATTCATATTTAACTAATTTCCAAAACATGCTCATACCTCCTAGTTGTGGAACATCTCTCTAAAGAGTTTGTCGATAGATTTGCCATGGGCTTGACGAATATTATCAGCGTCCCCTTGAAGTTCAATCTGACCGTATTTTAAGAAGACAACTTCATCTAGGACAGATTCAATGTCTGCAATCAGATGGGTTGAAATGATAACAGAAGCATCTTCAGAGTATTGGTTGATGATGGTTTTAAGGATGTAGTCACGTGATGCAGGATCGACACCACCGATAGGTTCATCGAGGAGATAGAGTTTAGCCTCACGACTCATAACCAAAATCAACTGAACTTTTTCTTTGTTACCTTTTGAAAGATCTTTAAGGCGCAAATCAGGCTGGAGCTTTAAATCCTGCAAGAGTTGCAAGGCAAGAGGATAGCGGAAGTCAGCATAGAAATCTTGGAAGAAGTCCAAGTAGTATTGGATAGTCTTACTTTCATCTAAATAAGTTGTATCAGGTAGATATGCTACTTGAGCTTTGGTGATAGGTGATGGCTGAAATCCATTAATGGTTACTAAACCAGAAGTTGGTTGGAGGAGGCCATTCAAAATCTTGATGAGAGTTGTTTTACCACTACCGTTTGGTCCTAAGAGACCAATGATTTTACCAGAAGGAATGGACATGGTCACATCTCTAAGGGCTGGAAGACCATTATAGGTCTTGGTGAGATTTGTTAGAGTTACAATATCAGTCATCGGTCTATAAGTCCTTTCCTGTTTGTTCAATGTAGTCAGTAATGATAGCTTTGATTTCAGGTGAGCTAAAACCAATGGCTGCCATCTCAGTGACAAAGTTCTTCATGAGACTTTGGGCAATCTCATGTCGTTTTTGATCAATAAGTTTTTCATCTTCGGTAACAAAGCGACCAGAGGTACGGGCAGAATAGACCAGCCCCTCTTTTTCAAGTTCTTGGAAGGCTCTTTGTACGGTGTTGGGATTGACCCCGGCTTCCTGAGCAAATTCCCTTACAGGTAGGAGTTGTTGTCCCATACTCAATTCCTTGGAAGCTATCTTCAGTTTGACGCGATAGGCGATTTGAAGATAGATTGGCGATTTTTCATCAAATGTCCAAGCCATAAGAGACTCCTTTCTAAAAGTATAATAGTATTATTTTTGTACTATCGTAATGATACAACTAAAATGATGAATTTGCAAGTAAAATGCCATATTTTCTCTAATTTCTTTGGCTTTTCCCAAACTTATGTTCCTATTTTTGGTACAATAGGGGCAAGTATATTCGACCTGAAGGGAGATTATTTTGAAAATTTTAGCAACAGATATGGATGGTACTTTTCTAGACCATCTTGGTACCTATGATAAGACACGTTTGGATAACCTTTTGGCTGCTTGTGAAGCTAAAGATTACGTTTTTACAGTAGCTTCTGGCCGAGCTCTCTTGGCCTTGGAGGAGCTTTTTGATGGTTTTGTGGACCGCATTGCTATTATTGCGGAGAATGGAGCCTTGGTTCAGTACAAGGGTGAAGTCCTGTTTGAGTCCAAGCTAGAACCTAAAGATTATTTAGAAATTGCAGACACGACTTTAGCCTTGCCAACTTGTGAGGGAATTCTCTTGTCGGGACGTCGTGGTGCCTATGCTCCAAACGATGCAGATCCAGCCTATCTTAAGGCCATGGAACGTTACTATGAAAATGTTATGGCAACGAACCTTGAAGCGGTTACAGATGACATTTTCAAGGTAACTGCTAAGTTCCAAGGGGATACCATTATGGAACGTGGTGACTACCTCAACACGATTTTTGAGGATATGACAGCTGTGACAACTGGCTTTGATTCTATGGATATTATCCTTAAAGGTGTGGACAAGGGCTTTGGTCTTTACCATCTTTGTCAAGAGTTGGGGCGTCAAGCTTCAGATGTTGTAGCCTTTGGTGATAATCTCAATGATATGGAGATGCTGACCTTTGCAGGGCGTGCGGTTGCTACGGAAAATGCGCGTGATGAGATTAAGGCAGTAGCTGATGAGGTGATTGGTCACCATAAAGACGGTGCAGTTTTTGACTACATGGAAGGATTGGTGGGCTCAGATGTCTGAGATTAAATTACTAGCCTTGGACCTAGATGGGACCCTCTTTACTAAGGATAAGCAAGTAACAGCTGAAAATAGAGCTGCTCTGAAGGCGGCAGAAGCTAAGGGGGTTCATGTGGTCATTACGACTGGTCGTCCTCTGCCAGCTATTACTCATATCTTGAAAGATTTGGGATTGTTGGATGATAAGCACTATAGTGTGACCTTCAATGGTGGCTTGGTTCAGCGTAATAATGGGGATATCCTCATAAAGAAAGAGATGAGTCGAGAAGATTTAAAACAGATTTATGCTGTCTTTGAACCTCTAGGGCTTCCTATGGATGTTATCAGTGATGGTATTGTCTATGGGGTTCCGAGTAAAGGCAACCATTCTCTCTATCGTCAGGCTAATCCTACCTTGACCTTCGTTGATGTGGAGAGTATTGATGACATTCCTGAAAATATCGTCTATAATAAGGTAGTTACGGTCTGTGAGGAAGCGTTTTTGGATGCTCAAATTCAAAAACTACCTAAACAGCTATACCAGAATTTTGAAGTTTTTAAGTCTCGTGAAATTATCCTTGAGGTTATGCCCAAAGGGGTTCATAAAGCTGTAGGCTTGAAACTTTTGTCTGATTATCTTGCCCTTGATAAAAGTCAGGTTATGGCTATGGGAGATGAGGAAAATGACTTGACCATGTTGGAGTGGGCTGGTCTAGGTGTGGCTATGGCAAATGCTGTTCCTAAGGTTAAGGCTGTTGCCAAGGCAGTAACGACAAAAACTAATGAGGGATCTGGAGTGGCTGAGGCCATCCACAAATATATTCTAGAGAAATAAGGAGAACCAAATGGGTCTATTTGATCGATTATTTGGACAAGAGGAAAACCAGTCACAGGAGACTGTAGCAAATCAGGAAATTTCAGAAACTGAGGCTCTTGATAATCAAGACTTGTCAACAAGTGAAGGGACAAGCCAAAGTCAAACAGAACAGCTCAGTGAGTCAGAGACTCAAGTAGAAGAGATTTCGTCTACAGAATCTGTTGAAGAAAGCGAATCTACTGTAACAGAAGAAAGTGAAGTAGCGTCTGATGAGGACCTATCTGTTGATGATCAGGCGTCAAGTGAAGCAGAGGGCGTATCAGAGTCAGAAGAAATCCAAGTCGCTGTGGATAACCACTTCGCAGATGTCATGGCTGATTACTATGCTAAAAAGGCTCAGGTAGCTGCTGCTGCAGAAAAAGGTGAAACGGTTACTTTTGAGGCTGTTCAAACCCGTAAAGTTGAGGAAAAACCTGAAGAAGTTCAGGCCTCAAAAACTGAAACAGAACAAGAAAAATACAATCGTACCCTTAAGAAGACGCGTACAGGTTTTGCTGCTCGCTTGAATGAATTCTTTGCGAATTTCCGTCGTGTTGATGAGGAGTTCTTCGAAGAATTGGAAGAAATGCTGATTCTTTCCGATGTTGGGGTTAATGTTGCCACGCAATTAACGGAAGACTTGCGCTATGAAGCTCGCCTTGAAAATGTCAAAAAGACTGAAGATTTGCAACGCTTGATTATCGAAAAACTTGTGGACATCTACGAGAAGGATGATGTCTACAAGGAGCAGATTAATTTCCAAGATGGTTTGACAGTCATGCTTTTCGTTGGTGTCAACGGGGTTGGTAAGACAACGTCTATCGGTAAGTTGGCGCATAAATACAAACAAGAAGGCAAAAAAGTTATGTTGGTAGCTGCTGATACCTTCCGTGCGGGAGCTGTCGCTCAGTTGGTTGAGTGGGGGCGTCGTGTTGATGTGCCAGTAGTGACCGGTGCTGAAAAGGCTGACCCAGCTTCAGTGGTCTTTGACGGTATGGAAAAGGCCCTTGCAGAGGGAGTCGATGTCCTTATGATTGATACTGCGGGTCGTTTGCAAAATAAAGACAATCTTATGGCAGAGCTTGAAAAGATTGGTCGTATTATCAAACGTGTGGTTCCAGAAGCACCTCATGAAACCCTCTTGGCCTTGGATGCTTCAACAGGTCAAAATGCCCTTAGTCAGGCCAAGGAATTTTCAAAAATTACACCTCTTACAGGTCTTGTCTTGACTAAGTTGGATGGTAGTGCCAAGGGTGGTGTGGTCCTAGCTATTCGCCAAGAGTTGGATATTCCAGTTAAATTAATTGGTTTTGGTGAGAAAATTGATGATATTGGTGAGTTCCATTCAGAAGAATTCATGCAAGGTCTCCTGACTGGTTTGGTTTAAAAGAGTATTTAAAAAGAGTGAGTACTGGGAAAAGGAATTCACTCTTTTTAATGGTGTCCTCACCTTGAAAAAAGTCACTTTTATTGGTAAAATAGTAAGGAAAAACGCATGCTTTGAAAAGTGAGCTGTAACTTAATCACTGAACAACCCCTAAGCCGTAAAAGGAGATGATTGCTTTCTCTTTTTTAAGGTGAGTCATAAGAAGATTTTTAATCTTAGTTTAAGGAGAAGACATGTCTGAACGTGGACTTTTGATTGTTTTTTCAGGGCCTTCTGGTGTCGGAAAAGGAACTGTTCGTCAGGAGATTTTTTCAACACCTGACCACAAATTTGAATACTCAGTATCAATGACCACACGTGCCCAGCGTCCTGGTGAAGTTGATGGGAAGGATTATTTCTTCCGTTCACGTGAGGAATTTGAAGAACTTATTCGTAATGGTCAAATGTTGGAATATGCTGAGTATGTAGGTAACTACTACGGAACACCTTTGACTTATGTCAATGAAACCTTGGATAAAGGTATTGATGTTTTCCTTGAAATCGAAGTTCAAGGGGCCCTTCAGGTTAAGAAAAAGGTTCCAGATGCTGTCTTCATCTTTTTGACGCCACCAGATTTGAACGAGCTTCAAGAACGTTTGGTTGGTCGTGGAACAGATTCTGAGGAAGTTATTGCTCAACGTATCGAGCGTGCGCGTGAAGAAATTGCTCTCATGAGCGAATACGATTATGCCATTGTTAATGACGAAGTGCCTCTAGCTGCTGAGCGTGTCAAACGTGTTATTGAAGCAGAACACTTCCGTGTTGACCGTGTGATTGGCCGCTATCGTAATATGATTTCAGAAAAGAAATTATCAGATAAATAAATTAGAAATAGGTATAGAATTATGATGTTGAAACCCTCTATTGACAAACTTTTGGATAAAGTGCCTTCAAAATATTCATTGGTTATTTTGCAAGCAAAACGCGCCCATGAATTGGCCGCTGGTGCTGAACCAACTCAAGAGTTTACGTCAGTAAAACCAACCCTTCAAGCCCTTGAAGAAATTGAAACTGGTAATGTGACTATTCACCCAGATCCAGAATCTAAACGTGAATTGGCACGTTTGAAAGTGATCCAAGCACGTCTTGCTGCTGAGGAAGAAGAACGTAAAATCAAAGAACAAATCGCTAAAGAAAAAGAAGAAGGCGATAAAATCTAAAATCAAAGTCATGCTTTGGTTTATGAGGAGAGGGGAGCTGAGGCATAGTGTCTCAGCTTCCTTCTTTATGATGATAATCAAGAGCTCAGCTTTTCTTGAGCTTGAAAGATACTGGTCTTAAGGAAGTAACAGGAGGAAATTTATGGTTTTAGTAGCACAAATTATTGTAGACGTTCCTCTGATGCAGACGGACAGGCCTTATAGTTACCTTATCCCTGAAGCTATGCAAGGTCAAATTGCCCTTGGTATGCGAGTGCATGTACCTTTCGGTAAAGGAAATCGTCTATTGCAAGGCTTTGTTATTGGTTTAGAAGAGCAGGAGAACTTAAGAGACTTTCCTGAATTAAAACCTATTGCTGAGCTTTTAGATTATGAGCCAGTCCTTAATCAGGATCAACTGGACTTGGCTGATCAGATGCGACATACGGTCTTTTCCTATAAGATTTCCATCTTGAAGTCAATGCTACCTGGTCTCCTTAATTCTCAGTACGATAAGGTTATCATGGCGACTGATAAACTAGGTGAAGAAGATAAACAGACTTTTCTTCAGGGGCAGGATCATGTTCTTTTCTCGCAGTTGTCAGAGGAGCAGCGTCAAGCCATTCCTCGTCTGGTCCAGTCTGGGCGTGTAACGGTTGATTACCTTGCTAAGGATAAGCAGAATATCAAGACTGAGAAGCACTATAGTGTTCAAAAGGGCATTCTCGAGACTTTGGCTATTTCGCAACGGGCCAAGAAACGATTGGAGTTGCGGGACTTCTTGCTCGAGAAGAGTGAGCCAGGGAAGGTGGCAGACCTTCACAAGCTTTTTTCACGAGATGTGGTTAAGTTTTTCATCGAAGCTGGTGCCTTGGTCATCACTGAAGTTGAGGTCAATCGTGCCGATAGCTACTTTGAAAAGGTAGAGAAGACGGATTTTCTTGAGCTTAATGCTCAACAGGCGCAGGCTGTTGAAGAAATGACGCGTCAAATCGGACAAGGTGGCAAACCTTTCTTATTGGAAGGAGTGACGGGATCAGGGAAGACCGAAGTTTATCTGCATCTTATCGAGAGGACCTTGGCTATGGGGAAAACGGCTATTGTCTTGGTGCCAGAGATTTCCCTGACGCCCCAAATGACCAATCGTTTCATTTCACGGTTTGGTGACTTGGTGGCCATCATGCATTCAGGATTGTCAGACGGTGAGAAATTTGACGAGTGGCGAAAGGTTAGGTCAGGCCAGGCCAAGGTTGTCGTAGGAGCGCGTTCGGCTGTCTTTGCTCCCTTGGACAATATCGGTGCTATCATTATCGATGAGGAACATGAGGCTACTTATAAACAAGAATCCAATCCTCGCTACCATGCTAGAGATGTGGCCTTGCTTAGGGCTAAGAGTCATGGAGCCGTGCTTGTTCTTGGTTCAGCAACACCGTCTATTGAGACTCGGGCGAGAGCTCAGAAAGGGGTTTACCATTTTCTTGAGTTGACTCAGAGGGCTAATCCTAATGCCAAAATTCCTCAGGTGGAAGTGGTGGACTTTAAGGATTTTGTGGGCCGTCAAGAGGCCAGTGATTTTACGCCACCTCTCTTAGAGAAAATCCGAGAACGCTTGGGACGTAAGGAACAAGTCGTGCTAATGTTGAACCGTCGTGGCTATTCCTCTTTTGTCATGTGTCGTGACTGTGGCTATGTGGATGATTGTCCCAACTGTGATATTTCATTGACCTTGCACATGGATACTAAGACCATGAATTGCCACTATTGTGATTTTCAAAAAGCAATACCACATGTCTGCCCTAACTGTCAGAGCCGTCAGATTCGCTATTATGGGACTGGGACACAGAAGGCTTATGACCAGTTGACGGAACTTTTGCCAGAAGCCAAAGTGATTCGTATGGATGTTGATACGACACGTAAGAAAGGGGCTCACGAGAAACTCTTGGAGGCCTTTGGAAGTGGTAAGGCCGACATTTTGCTTGGAACTCAGATGATTGCCAAGGGCTTGGATTTTCCAAATGTTACCTTGGTAGGGGTCTTGAATGCAGATACGTCGCTAAATTTACCAGATTTTCGTTCAGCTGAGAGTACCTTCCAACTGTTGACTCAGGTGGCTGGTCGTGCTGGTCGTGCTGACAAGGAAGGGGAAGTTATTATTCAAACCTATAATCCTAGTCATTATGCCATTCGGTTTGCACAGCAACAGGATTATGAAGGTTTCTACGCCTATGAAATGGGGATTCGACGTCAGTTGGCCTATCCGCCTTATTTCTATACGGTAGGAATTACGCTTTCTCACAAGGATGAAGAGTTTGTGGTTCGCAAGAGCTATGAGGTTATGGCTTATTTAAGAGAGCACCTGTCAGACAAGGTGACCTTCCTAGGGCCTACGCCTAAGCCAATTGCCCGAACACATAACCTTTATCATTATCAGATTATTATCAAATACCGTTTTGAGGATAACTTAGAAGAAACGCTTAATAGGGTCCTTGACATGACTCAGGAACCTGAAAACAAGGACCTGCGTTTGATTATTGATCACGAACCTCAGAATTTTACCTAATCTAGAAAAGGAAGAATATGACAAAATTAGTATTTATGGGAACGCCTGCCTTTTCAGCGACAGTGCTGGAAGGACTTTTGACCGATGAGCGTTATGATATTGTCGCTGTGGTGACGCAACCAGACCGTGCTGTCGGCCGTAAAAAAGAAATCCGCATGACACCAGTCAAGGAAGTAGCTTTGGCGCATGACTTGCCAATTTATCAACCTGAAAAATTGTCAGGTTCTGAGGAAATGGCACAGCTTATGGCACTTGGTGCTGATGGGATTGTTACTGCGGCTTATGGACAATTCTTGCCAAGCAAGTTGCTTGATAGCATGGATTTTGCAGTAAATGTCCACGCTTCACTCCTGCCAAAATACCGTGGTGGAGCACCTATTCATTATGCCATTATCAATGGTGATGCAGAAGCAGGTGTGACGATTATGGAGATGGTCAAGGAAATGGATGCTGGTGACATGGTTAGCCAAAAGGCCTTGCCAATTCTTGACGAGGATAATGTTGGTACCATGTTTGAAAAATTGGCAGTCTTGGGTCGTGACCTCTTGCTTGAAACCTTGCCTGCCTATATCGCTGGGGAAATCAAACCTGTTCCTCAAGATGCTAGTCAGGTAACGTTTTCGCCAAATATTAGCCCAGAAGAGGAGCGCCTTGATTGGAACAAGTCCGCTCGTGACATCTTCAATCAAATCCGTGGTATGTACCCATGGCCTGTAGCACATACCTTGCTTGATGGCAAACGTTTCAAAATTTATGAGGCGGACTTGGCAGAAGGTCAAGGACAGGCTGGTCATATTATTGAAAAAACCAAGAAGAGTTTGGTAGTTGCGACTGGTCAAGGAGCCATTTCGCTTAAGACAGTTCAACCTGCTGGAAAACCTCGTATGGCTATTGCTGATTTCCTTAATGGGGTCGGACGCAATCTTGAAGTAGGTGATGCATTTGGCCAATGATTGGAAAAAAACAGCTCGTGGACAGGCACTTGCAGTCTTAGAAGAAGTCTTTCAGGAAGGGGCTTACTCAAATATTGCTCTCAATGCACATCTGAGCAAGTCGCAACTTACAGATAAGGACAAGGCCTTGGTGACGGAAATTGTCTATGGGACCGTGGCTCGTAAGATTACTTTGGAGTGGATCCTAGCCCATGTTATTGAGGACCGTGATAAGCTTGAGCCTTGGGTTTATGACTTATTACTTTTGAGCCTTTATCAGTTGGTCTATTTAGATAAGATTCCAGCCCATGCGGTGGTTAATGATGCTGTTGCTATTGCCAAAAATCGTGGCAATAAAAAGGGTGCTGAGAAGCTGGTAAATGCGGTTCTTCGTAAACTATCTAGCCAGCCTTTGCCAGATCCAAGCAAGATTAAACGTGTCAATAAACGCTATTCCGTTCAGTATTCTCTACCTGTATGGTTGGTTAAAAAACTTATCGACCAGTATGGAGAAGACCGTGCCCTTGCTATTTTCCAAAGCCTCTTTGTGAGAAATAAGGCTAGTGTACGTGTAACGGATGCGTCACGTTTGAAAGAGATAGCGGAGACCACTGGGGCTGAGCGTTCAGTCCTATCACCAGTCGGGCTTGTTAAGTCTTCAGGTTACTTTGCTGGAACAGATTATTTTAAAGAGGGCTTGTTGACCATTCAGGATGAGACCAGTCAACTGGTTGCACCAACTTTAGGAATTCAAGGTGAAGAAGAGATCCTGGATGCCTGTGCGGCACCTGGTGGTAAGACGGTTCATATGGCCTCTTATTTGACGAGTGGACATGTGACGGCGCTTGACCTCTATGATCATAAGCTTGCCCTTATCGAAGAAAATGCACAGCGTCTTGGCCTAGCTGATAAGGTTAAGACACAGAAATTGGATGCTAGTCAGGTACATCAAGTCTTTCCGGCTGATAGTTTTGACAAGATTTTAGTGGATGCTCCTTGTTCAGGGATTGGCCTCATTCGTCGGAAACCCGACATCAAATATAACAAGGATCTCCAAGACTTTGAGTCCCTTAAGGTTGTGCAGTTGGATATCCTATCCAGCGTTTGTCAAACCCTACGAAAAGGTGGTATAATAACATATAGTACTTGCACCATCATAGCAGAAGAAAATCAAGAGGTGATTCAAGCCTTTCTTGAGAGCCATCCTGATTTTGAGCAAGTTGCCTTAGACCATCCATGTAAAGACATCGTGGTCAATGGCTGTTTGGCAATTACCCCCGAACAGTATCTAACTGATGGTTTTTTCATCGCACAGTTGCGTAAAAAAGCTTAGGGTTACAGAGGAGGAAATGCTGACGCAAGTCAGAAAGAAAACTATGGAAATATCATTATTAACGGACATTGGCCAAAAACGGTCAAACAACCAAGATTTTGTTAATAAATTTGTCAACCAAGCTGGTGTTACCCTTGTCGTTGTTGCAGACGGAATGGGTGGACACCGTGCTGGAAATATTGCCAGTGAGATGTCGGTAACTGACCTTGGTCGTGACTGGATTAACACTGATTTTCGTGAGTTGAGTCAAATTCGTGATTGGATGATTGCTGCTATTGATGCAGAAAATCGTAAAATCTATGAGCTTGGCCAAAACGAAGAATATAAGGGAATGGGAACAACTATCGAGGTTCTTGCCTTTGTTGATAATGCTGTGATTTTCGCCCATGTCGGGGATTCACGTATTGCCCTTATCCGTAATGGTGAGTATAAGCAATTGACGAACGACCACTCTTTGGTCAATGCTCTTATCAAGGCTGGTCAGTTGACTGAAGAAGAAGCAGCGGTTCACCCACAACGTAATATCATTACGCAATCTATTGGGCAAGCTGCTCCGATTGAGGCTGACCTTGGTGTCCAACAATTGGAACCAGGAGACTATATTTTGGCTAATTCAGATGGTTTGACCAATATGATTTCAGTTGAACAGATTGTTCATATTGTCAACAGCCCTGGTTTCGTCGAAGAAAAAACGAGTCGTTTGGTAGCTGCAGCCAATGAGGCTGGTGGTCATGATAATATTACCGTTGCTCTCATCAAAATAGAAAGTGAGGAAGGATAATGATCCAAGTTGGCAAATTGTTTGCTGGACGTTATCGAATCCTTAAGTCTATCGGGCGTGGTGGTATGGCGGATGTTTATCTGGCTAACGACCTGATTCTGGATAATGAAAGAGTAGCTATTAAGGTGCTACGTACCAATTACCAAACGGATCAGGTGGCTGTGGCGCGTTTCCAGCGTGAAGCGCGTGCCATGGCAGAACTCAGTCATCCTAATATCGTTGCAATCCGAGATATTGGCGAAGAAGACGGCCAGCAGTTTTTGGTGATGGAGTATGTAGATGGTTCGGACTTGAAGAAATATATTCAAGACCATGCGCCACTTTCTAACCAAGATGTTGTGCGTATCATGGGGGAGGTTCTTTCCGCCATGACTCTTGCCCATCAAAAGGGCATTATCCACCGTGACCTTAAGCCACAAAACGTTCTTTTAACTAAGGACGGTACAGCCAAGGTTACAGACTTCGGAATTGCGGTTGCCTTTGCAGAGACTAGTCTAACTCAAACTAACTCTATGTTGGGGTCTGTCCACTACCTCTCACCAGAGCAGGCTCGTGGATCGAAAGCAACTATCCAGAGCGACATCTATGCTATGGGTATTATGCTTTTTGAAATGTTAACAGGTCATATTCCTTACGATGGCGATAGTGCGGTAACCATTGCACTCCAACATTTCCAAAAGCCACTCCCATCGATTTTGGCAGAGAACCGTAACGTTCCCCAAGCCTTGGAAAACGTGGTAATTCGAGCAACAGCCAAAAAACTAGAGAATCGTTATAATAGTACTTTGGAAATGAGCCGTGACTTGGTAACGAGTTTGCATCCTAGTCATCGACGCGATGCCAAGGTAGTCTTTGATGATATGACGGATACCAAGACCTTACCGAAGGTTGATCCAGTTCCATCAGCAAGCCTTGAGAAAAAGGCCGTTGCTGCTGAGCCATCAGAGCCTACACCTGCTCCAAGTAAACAACCGAGGAAGAAAACGACACCAGCTAAGAAGAAAAAGAAGAATTTCTTTTCAACCTTACTCAAGGTTTTCCTAGGACTTGTCTTTATTGGTATTATCATCTTTGCCTATTTGGTATTTACCAATCCTGATAATGTCCAGGTGCCTAATGTGGTCGGCCAAGAGTTGTCCACAGCTCAGACTAAAATTGAGGGTGCTGGATTTAAGGTAGGAGAAGTCAAAGAAGTGGAAGATGATTCTGTCGATACGGGCAAGGTCATCAAGACTGATCCTACAGCTGGAACCACACGAAAAGAAGGATCAAGCATTGATATCTATGTTTCTTCCGGTAGTAAAGGTTTTGCGTTGAAAGACTACAAAGGTAAAAACTACAAAGATGCCATTGAGGACTTAACTTCGAATTATGGCGTTTCTGAGGACCAAATTGATATTCAGCATGTCGAAGACGACAGTGCTGAAGAGGGAGAAATCCTATCTCAAAGTCCAGGGAAAAACAAGTCTTTCAATCCTAAGGATAGTAAGGCCAAGATTAAGTTCCGTGTGGCAACTCCTAAGACAGTTACCATGCCTGATGTGACTGGTTTGACGGTTTCAACAGCGGTTCAAACCTTGAATCGTAAGAGTATCTCAAGTAGTAGTATCGAGTACCATGACTATAATACTGGTGCCAAGTTAGACAAGGATAAGGTTCCTAGCAGTACAGAGGTCCTTTATCAAGATCCACAAGCTGGTACAAGTGTTGATGGTACAGTGATTCTCTATGTTTCAGTTGCAACAGCAAGTTCAAGTCTACAGTCAAGCTCAAGCAGTACGACACATTCGTCATCGACGAGCTCAAGTACTGACAGTACAACTTCAAGCACTGAAACCTCGACAGAGGCTACTCACACAGAGCTACAGTAGTTTTAAATAACTAAGATAACAAAAAAAGAGAGGTTATTTCATCTCTCTTTTTTGTTATCTAGACTTCTTGTCGATAGCTTAAAAAGCCTGCTTGCCAGGGGTCAGAGATTCTTTTATAATGAAGACATCACATATAGGAGAGACGCTATGAGAAACCGTAGAAAACTGAGAAGGTATATCATTACCTACGATATCGTCATGACGGTCCTGGCCCTGATTTCCATTAGCTTGGTTATCTTTGATTTGGTTGGATTAATTTCAATTGGAAGGCGACCTTTCAGAGTGATAGATCAGTCTATAACGCTCATCTTTGCCATTGATTATGCGATTCGTTTCTCCTTGGCACCTCGTAAGCGAATTTTTGTTAAAACGCATGTCTTGGACTTGTTAGCTATCATTCCCTACAATGAAGTCTTTACCTTCCTTCGTTTTTCAAGGGTGGGACGCTTTGCTCGTTTGGCCAAACTCTCCCGCTTAATTGGTTTGAGTAGCAAGCTCAAGCACATTTCCAATCGCATTAATCGCAGAAATGGCTTTTATTTTCTGCTTTCGGTTAATAGTATTATCATCCTTATCAGTAGTGCTGTCATTGCCCGAGTAGAGCACCATAATTTTATTGATGCTATTTGGTGGTCTGTAGCAACGGTTACTACGGTAGGTTATGGCGATATCGTTCCTCAAACATTGGTAGGTAAGGCCGTTGCGGTCGTTCTCATGTTTAGTGGGATTGCCACTCTGGGGTTGTTAACAAGCTCTCTCAATAATATTTTTGTGCGGTCAGGTCGTCAGACTGAAAGAAAATTGGCTGAGATTGAGAAGGAGTTGGAGGAACAACGTGTCATACTGGAGGAAATCAGAAGTACGGTGCAACTCATAAATAGTAAAATGGACGAAACTGACGATTAGGATTTTTGAATGAAGGATGGTGTTTCCTTTAATGGAGGCACCTTTTTGCTTTCTGCTACCCCTTTTCTATCTTGGTTAGTCGGTGCTTAAACTGGGTCTTTTTGTCAATTGCCTTAAAATTTGATAGAATGAAGCCTGTATACTTTTATTTGAGAGGTCCTTATGACCAAATTTAATTTTTTCTTAGTGGTGGAAGCCCTGCTTTTGACTCTGGGTCTGATCACCATCTTTAATAATGATATTACTAGTTTTATTTTCATTCTGGTCTTGACCTTGCTGGCTGTTCGCTTTTTTAACAAGGAGTCCAAGAGTGACTTTGTCTTGACCATCTGTTTGATCTCACTTTTTCTGGTTTCCATGTGGAATATCTATGTGGTGCTTGCTATCCTAGTGGGTGTGGCCTATGTCATGATAAACCATTTTTCACAGGTTAAGAAAAAGAATCGCTACGCCCTCATCCAATTTAAGGAAGATGACTTAGATCCTCGGGCTGTCCGAAATCAGTGGATTGGGACCCGTATGGAACCTGTCAGTGATCGTTATGACTTTGATGATATCAATATCATCCGTTTCTTTGGGACAGATGTGATTGATTTGACTCAGGTTATTGTTTCGGGGCGAGATAATGTCGTGATTTTGCAGAAACTCTATGGACCGACGACTATCTTGGTACCAATTGATGTTTCCGTCAAACTCAACATATCGGCAATTTATAGCTCTGTCACCTTCTTTAATGAAGATGAATACGACCTCCGTTATGAAAGCTTGACCTTGCAAGGTGCAGAGTATGAGCATGCCCATCGGACAGTTAAATTGATTCTCAATGTGGGAGCTGGACCAGTGGAGGTACGTCGCAAATGAAGAAACAGTACCTATTTTTAATCCTGATTTACTCGGTTGTAGTTTTGGTTGGCGTTACCCTTGTAGTGATGGATAGCTTTAACCTCAACTTTTCACTGGTTTTCGGCAATCTGTCTCAGGCCTTCCACTTCCTTTTTAACATGTTTTTTGTGGTTCTGAGTTTGCTCATATTGCTTTATATTCTCTGGGCCATTGCTAATGATAACAGTATGCGTTCAGTCAATCAGGATTTGCGACGTATTATCAATAATCAACCAGTCAAACGTCAGGGAGATATTGAGTTAGACAAGAATATGATGCGCTTATCTCATAAGATGCGTAAATTGACTAAGGACTTGCAGAAAACTGAGAATGCTCAAGCCCTTCAAAGTCGTGATATTATCAAGAAGGAGCGAGGTCGTATTGCTCGGGACCTTCACGATACCGTTAGTCAGGAACTTTTTGCGGCTAGTATGATCCTATCTGGAGTCTCTCAGATGGCAGATCAGCTAAGTAAGGAGGATTTGCATAATCAGATCCAGGCGGTTGAGGCTATGCTTACAGACGCTCAAAATGATATGCGTGTCTTGCTTTTGCATCTTCGTCCGACAGAGCTTGAGAACAAGACCTTGCAAGAAGGCTTGCAGATGATCCTTAAGGAATTAACCGATAAATCCAATATTCATGTCGTCTACAAGGATATGGTTAAGAAAGTGCCCAAGCGTATTGAAAATAATCTCTTTAGGATTGCCCAAGAGTTTATCTCTAATACCCTAAAGCATGCCAAGGCTAGCCAGATAGAGGTCTATCTTTATCAAAATAGTCAGGAAATTCAATTGAAAATGTTGGATAATGGTGTTGGTTATGACTTAAATGCTTCGACTGACGAGATGAGTTATGGCCTGAAAAATATCCAAGAGCGTGTCGATGAAATGGCGGGAACTGTGCAGTTCCTATCTGCTAAAGGTAAGGGGACATCTATCGATGTTCGTGTGCCGATATTAAGAGGAGAAGACAATGTCGAATAAGATTAATGTGATTTTGGTCGATGACCATGAGATGGTCCGTTTGGGCCTTAAAAGTTTCTTGAATCTCCAAGGAGATGTAGAAGTCGTTGGAGAGGCTGGAAATGGTCGAGAGGGTGTCGATCTTGCCTTGGAACTGCGTCCGGATGTCATCGTTATGGACCTTGTCATGCCTGAATTAGATGGGGTTCAAGCGACTTTGGAATTGCTCAAAGAATGGCCTGAAGCCAAGATTTTGGTTTTGACTAGCTATTTGGACAATGAAAAAATTTATCCAGTCATTGAAGCTGGAGCCAAAGGCTATATGCTTAAAACTAGTAGTGCAGCAGAGATTCTCAATAGTATCCGTAAGGTTTACCGTGGTGAAGAAGCTATCGAAACTGAGGTGGACAATAAGATTAAATACCATGATAGCCATCCGGACCTACACGATGACTTGACAGCACGTGAACGTGATATCTTGGCTCTTTTGGCTAAGGGTTATGACAATCAAACCATTGCTAACGAGCTATTTATCTCATTGAAGACCGTTAAAACTCACGTGTCTAATATCCTTGGAAAACTCAATGTTGATGACCGTACTCAGGCTGTTGTTTATGCCTTTAGACATCATTTGGTTTCGCAGGATGATGAATAAAGCTATCAACTAAGCTTGTTATCTAGGGGCTAGAGAGGGTTATCATAACTCTTAACCCTAACTCGGATTTTGCGAGTCAAATTCTTTGACTTTATTTCTAGCAAAACATATAATTAAACCATCCTAAAACTTTTCTTTTTTCATATGAGGTTGAAGCGACCTCATATCATCTATCTAAGTTCGCTTAGATGATGAAATCTCCTAACTCCTAGCAATCGGTATTTCCGGTTGCTTTTTTTGAAAAAAAGTTAAAAAAGTGTTGACAGCCTACTAGTTTTTCTGTAGAATTATAAGAGTCTTTTGGGGTATAGCCAAGCGGTAAGGCAAGGGACTTTGACTCCCTCATGCGTTGGTTCGAATCCAGCTACCCCAGTTCTACCTGAGGGTAGAGACACAGATTATGGTCCGTTGGTCAAGGGGTTAAGACACCGCCTTTTCACGGCGGTAACACGGGTTCGAATCCCGTACGGACTATAAGTACCAGCTAGAGAAAGCTGGTTTTTTTGTGTCCTTTTTGATAAAATAGAGGGGTTGACTGGCCTAGTTCAGACATTTTATACCACTTTAAAATCATAAATAACGAGACCTCGACCCGAAGAAAAAACTTTGTTTTGTGATGGCTGTCATATGATGATAAGCAGTTGGTCGAGTCGTGGTTTTATTTGAATAAGAAAACAGATAATAAGGAAATGCAATGACATACTATAACGTTGGAAAGATTGTGAATACACAGGGCTTGCAGGGCGAACTTCGTGTTTTGTCTGTAACAGATTTTGAGGATGAGCGTTTTAAGAAGAAGAGTGTCCTAGCCCTTTTTGATGACAAAGATAATTACATCATGGATGTCGAGATTGCGAGTCACCGTAAACATAAGAACTTTGATATCGTTAAGTTTAAAGGACTTTACCATATCAATGATGTAGAGAAGTATAAAGGCTGCAGTCTTAAGATTGCTGAGGAAAATCTAACAGCCCTTGATGACGGTGAATTTTACTACCATGAAATCATTGGCCTTGATGTTTATGAAGGTGATACTTTGATTGGTCAGGTCAAAGAGATTCTCCAACCGGGTGCTAATGATGTTTGGGTAGTGAAACGTAAAGGCAAGAAAGACTTGCTCTTGCCATATATCCCACCTGTAGTTCTCGATGTTGATGTCGCAGCTGGCCGTATTGAGGTTGAGCTCATGGAAGGATTAGACGATGAAGATTGATATCTTGACCCTATTTCCAGATATGTTTGCTCCCTTAGAGCATTCCATTGTTGGTAAGGCAAAGGATAAGGGGCTTCTAGAAATCAACTATCACAATTTCCGTGAAAATGCGGAGAAGGCTCGTCATGTAGATGACGAACCTTACGGTGGCGGACAAGGCATGTTGCTTCGTGCCCAGCCAATTTTTGATACCTTTGACAAGCTAAATGTCACTAAGCCTCGCGTTATTCTCTTAGATCCTGCTGGTCGTACCTTTGATCAGGCCTATGCAGAAGAATTGGCGCAAGAAGAGGAACTGGTCTTTATCTGTGGCCATTATGAGGGCTATGATGAGCGCATCAAAACTTTGGTGACAGACGAGATTTCCTTGGGAGACTTTGTCCTGACTGGGGGAGAGCTGGCTGCTATGACTATTGTAGATGCCACTGTCCGTTTGATTCCTGAGGTTTTAGGTAAGGAAGCTAGTCATAAGGATGATAGTTTCTCATCAGGGCTTTTGGAATTTCCACAATATACTCGCCCAGCTGAGTTTCGTGGCATGAAGGTGCCAGATGTGCTCTTGTCAGGTCACCATGTCAATATTCGACGTTGGCGTATGGAGCAGAGTTTGCGTAAGACCTGGGAGCGTCGACCAGATCTTTTGGAAAACTATGATTTTACGGATGAAGAACGTCAGATTTTAGAAGAGATAAAAGCAGAAGGAAAATAAAATGTCAGAAGAAAAGATTTATGATATTACCATTATTGGTGGTGGACCAGTAGGACTTTGGGCTGCCTTTTATGCCGGTCTACGTGGCATGACTGTTAATATTATTGAGAGTCTGTCAGAGCTTGGTGGACAACCTGCCATCCTCTACCCTGAGAAGAAAATCTATGATATTCCTGCCTTTCCTCAAACAACAGGTGCGGAATTGACAGAAAACCTCTTGACTCAGCTTAAGCGTTTTGAAGACCGTGTCAGCATTCATTTGAAAGAGGAAGTTCAAACCTTTGAAAAGACCGATGGTATCTTCACAATTACTACTAGTAAGGGCCAACACTTGTCTAAGGCTATCGTCATTGCCTGTGGAAATGGTGCCTTCGCCCCACGTCCTTTAGGTGTGGATAATGAAGAAGATTATGCGGATAATAACTTGTTCTATAATGTGCATAGCCTGGACCAGTTTGCTGGCAAGAAAGTTGTGATTGCTGGTGGTGGGGATTCAGCTGTTGACTGGGCCAATCACTTGGATGGTATTGCTGAGAGCGTGACTTTGATTCACCGTCGTGATGCCTTTCGTGCCCATGAGCATAGTGTAGAGCTTCTTCATCAATCATCAGTTAATGTGATGACACCTTATGTACCTCTTGAAATCAAGGGTGAAAATGGTCTTGCCAAAAGTTTGACTGTTCAAAAAGTGAAGTCAGATGAAGTTGTGGAATTGCCGCTTGATGCCCTTATTGTTAGCTTTGGCTTCTCAACCAACAATAAAAACCTTCGTAACTGGAATGTTGACTTCAAACGCTCTAGCGTTACTGTTAATGCTCAGTTTGAAACTTCACAAGAAGGTGTTTATGCTATTGGTGATGCAGCAGAATATGAAGGTAAGATTGACTTGATTGCTGTGGGAATGGGTGAAGCCCCTATCGCTATCAACCAAGCTATCCAATATATTGATCCAGACGGTAAGAATCGTCCGGTTCACTCAACATCATTAATTGAAGAATAATGTCAAAAGAAGACTTTGTCTTCAAACTATGGAGAGACTTGTCTCTCTTTTTTCATGTCTAAAAACGTGGTATAATACACCTATGGCTACAACGAAAAAAACGAAAAAAGGGGCGGCTTCTAAGAACGGTAAGAAGCGTCTTACAAAAGCAGAATTAGACAGACAGAAGGCGATTAAGCGAATGCTATGGACCTTCTTTTTTGCCTTTATCTTAATTTTCCCAGTCTTTCGATTGGGTTTCTTTGGGGTTACCCTCTATAATATCTTTCGAGTATTTGTGGGGAGTATGGCTTACCCTTTAATTTTTGCTATCTATGTTTATCTCTTTGGCTTTAAATGGTTACGTAAACACAGTAACTATGTCACAGGATTTTGGATGGTCTTCGCAGGGCTCTTGTTGGAGTTTCACGCCTATCTCTTTAGTCTAGATCGTATGAGCGGTCTGGATATTTTCCCTGGTACCAAGGACTTGCTTTTTGGGGAACTTGTGAGTGTGCAAGTCGCTCGTTTTGCGGGTGGTGGTATGTTGGGGGCTCTTCTGTACCAACCGATCTCCTTCCTCTTTTCAAATATCGGTAGCTTCATGATTGGGGTATTGATTATTCTCTTAGGGGCTTTCATTCTTAGCCCTTGGGATGTCTTGGATATCATGGAGTATGCTAAGGAAGCTTGGCAAAAAGGGGCTGAGAAGCGTTTGGAACGGACGGCTCAACGTCAGGAGAAGAAGGCAGAACGTCAGGCTCAGAAAGAACGTGAAGCAGAAGAACGTGCCGAAGCCGAGCGTCTGGCTGATTTGACTGTTGACGAGGAGACGGGAGAAATCTTAGATGATGCTGCAGAGGAGTTGCCACAAGAAACTGAGATTTTTGCACCTGAACCTGAAATCAGTGATTATGCCTCTGAGGATTACTATGATCATCTGCCTCCAGAGGATTATGAGGATTTCCAAGAAGATTATGTACCTTATCCAGAGGATGTGCCAAGCGAGGAGTTTCCCCCATCTATGGTGGTTGAGGGAGATGATGCTCCAGTCGAGGTTGATTTCACGCCTAAGGAACTCCTGCAGTATAAATTACCTCATATAGATCTCTTTGCACCTGATAAGCCTAAGAGTCAATCTAAAGAGAAGAACATCGTTCGTAAGAATATTCGAATCTTAGAAGATACCTTCAAGAGTTTCAATATTGATGTCAAGGTTGAGCGAGCTGAAATTGGACCGTCAGTGACCAAATACGAGGTCAAGCCTGCTGTTGGGGTCCGTGTCAATCGCATTTCAAATCTAGCGGATGACTTGGCTCTGGCTCTAGCTGCGAAAGATGTCCGTATTGAGGCACCTATTCCTGGAAAATCTTTGGTTGGTATCGAAGTGCCTAACTCAGAGATTGCGACGGTTTCTTTCCGTGAACTTTGGGAACAGTCCAAGACGGATCCTAATAAGCTCTTGGAGGTTCCCCTTGGTAAGGCAGTTGACGGTTCGGCTCGTAGCTTTGATTTGGGTCGGATGCCTCACTTGCTAGTCGCTGGATCTACGGGTTCTGGTAAATCGGTTGCGGTAAACGGTATTATCTCTAGTATTCTTATGAAGGCTCGTCCCGACCAGGTCAAGTTCCTCATGGTCGATCCGAAGATGGTTGAACTTTCGGTTTACAATGATATTCCTCATCTCCTTATCCCTGTAGTGACTAACCCACGTAAGGCCGCCAAGGCTCTTCAAAAAGTGGTAGATGAGATGGAAAATCGTTACGAACTCTTTAGTAAGTTTGGTGTGCGTAATATTGCTGGCTACAATGCCAAGGTGGACGACTGGAACGCCCAGTCTCAAGAAAAACAGATTCCCCTGCCTTTAATTGTGGTTATTGTTGATGAGTTGGCTGACTTGATGATGGTAGCCAGTAAGGAAGTGGAAGATGCCATCATTCGTCTAGGACAAAAAGCGCGTGCTGCGGGAATTCACATGATTCTCGCCACTCAACGTCCGTCGGTTGATGTTATCTCTGGTTTGATTAAGGCCAATGTGCCATCTCGTGTGGCCTTTGCGGTGTCTTCGGGAACAGATAGTCGTACCATTTTAGATGAAAATGGGGCAGAAAAGCTACTCGGACGTGGGGATATGCTTTTCAAACCGATTGATGAAAACCACCCTGTTCGTCTACAAGGTTCCTTCATCTCTGATGATGACGTAGAACGTATTGTGACCTTTATCAAGGATCAGGCTTCAGCTGACTACGATGAGAGCTTTGATCCTGGTGAAGTTTCTGAAAATGATTTTGGTGGAGGTTCCTCTGCCAATGGTGGTAGCCCAGAAGGTGACCCACTCTTTGAAGAGGCCAAGGCTTTGGTCCTTGAAACACAAAAAGCAAGTGCTTCCATGATTCAACGTCGTCTGTCGGTTGGTTTCAACCGTGCCACTCGTTTGATGGAAGAATTGGAAGAAGCAGGTGTTATCGGACCAGCTGAAGGTACCAAACCACGTAAGGTTTTGATGACTCAAGAATAATAAACTGGAAAGAGTCTCAAGCCTGGTTTTTAAAGGAATTAAAATAGACAAAAGAAATGAGAAAAATGAGTGTTTTGCCATTTATTTTCTCATTCTTTTTTTATGTTCAAAATAGACCAAAAAATTGCAAAATATTCCATAAGAACGCTTATAAAACGAACATTTTCTGCTATAATAGGAGAAAAAGTGAGTAATAAAAACTAAGGAGTAAAAAATGGACAATTTATTAACCGTTCATTTTCATAGTATGCATGGCGACTATTCCAGATACAGTATGTGGAAGTGGCTAGATGGTTATTGGGGCGAAGAAGCCCATTTTTCACGTGAAGATGATTTTGGCCTTGTTGGTCAGGTTACTTCTCCCTCTAACCGTTTTATTGATTCTGTCAATCTTTTGGTCAAAACGGAAGACTGGTCGAGGCAAACACATGATTACCGTGTCCGACGCTTCCTAGGGGATGCTCCCAATGCTATTTGGATAGTTGAAGGTGATCCAACTGTTTATTATTCTAAACAGGCAGCCTTGACTAGCCATAGTTTCGAAGGTCGCGACCAGCATGCCTTTGATATGGCTCTTCGTAGACAGGAATTTGACCAGAAGTGGGGCTTTCAAGGTTGGTTAGGTCATAAGTATGAAAAAGGGGCCACAGTGTTTCGCCTTTGGTCACCTCTAGCTCGTCGTGTGCAGCTCTTACTTTTTAAAAAGGGCAGTAAAAATCCTAAGATCATTAAGATGAGCCGAGGAACCAGTGTCAATAAAGACCGTCATGAGATGAATACTCACGGTGTTTGGAGTGCCACTGTTAAAAAGGATTTGGATGGGGTAGCCTACCAGTTTCGTGTGTATCATGAGGAAAGTTTTTATCAGGATACGAGAGACCCCTACAGTATCGCCCTTAGCTTAGATAATAAAAAAAGTTTGGTGGTCAATCCACAGCGACTTGTTCCAAGAGGGTATGAAAAGGTTACCAAGCAAAAAGCGAGCTGGCGTAAGGCAAATGCTTGCTCATCCGTTATCTGTGAAATGCACCTCCGTGACTTCTCAATCTCAGAGACATCTGGTGTTAAGAAGTCCTATAGAGGAACCTATCTAGGTGCTTGTCAGAAAGGGACTAGAAATGCCCATGGAGATGTGACTGGTTTTGATTACCTCAAACGTATGGGCTACAACTATGTCCAACTGCAACCAGTCTTTGATCACCATAAAACCTATGATAAAGGTGGGAAGCTTCTCTACAACTGGGGGTACGATCCTGAAAATTACAATGTTCCGGATCGTCAGTTTGCTGCTGATCAAAAGAATCCCGTGGCACCAATTTTAGAGCTTAAGAAAATGATTCAGGCCTACCATGAAGCAGGAATAGGGGTTATCATGGATGTGGTTTATAACCATACTTACTCATCTTACAGCTCTCCTTTCCAACTATCTGTGCCGGCTTATTACTACCGTATGCATGACAATGGGTCTTTCCAAGATGGATCAGGCTGTGGAAATGAGACAGCCAGTGAAAAGGAAATGTACCGTAAGTATATGATTGATTCCTTAATCTATTGGGCAGAAGAATTTGGAGTGGATGGTTTTCGTTTTGACCTTATGGGCTTACATGATGTTGCTACGATGAATGCCATTCGTTCGGCCATGGATGATATTGATCCACGAATCCTTCTTTATGGTGAAGGATGGGATATGGGAATTGGACTTCCTGTAGACCAAAAGGGCAAGAAGGATAATGCAGCCTTGATGCCTAGAATCGGATTTTTCAATGACAATGCGCGTGACGCGGTCAAGGGGGCAGAGGTCTATGGGTACATCAATAACGGCTATGTGTCTGGAGCCCCATTGGAAGACCAGATTGCCAAGAGTCTGCTTGGTAGCCGTGGTTTTGTAAACTACCTCATGCCAGGTCAGGTCCTCAACTATATCGAAGCACACGACAACTACAATTTGAATGACCTTATGCATCATTTGCATCCACATGATTCGCCAGAAGATATTGAAAAACGTATTTACTTGGCAAATGCTCTTAATCTAAGTATGCAAGGGATGTGTTTCATGCAGTTGGGACAAGAATTCCAGCGTAGTAAGATGGTTGCAACAGGTGAAGATGGAAATTACACGGAAGCGGATGTTAAGCGTGCCATGAATAGCTACAATGCCCCTGATGCTGTTAATCAGGTGGATTGGAATCAAGTGACTCTTAAGAAAGACTTGGTTGCTAAAGTTGCCAAATTAATTGAGCGTAAGCAAACCGTACAAGAATTTTCATATCGTTCATATGCAGATATTTACGATAATCTCTATGTCGCAAAAGCTGAGTACGATTCAGGTATTGTTGAATTACATATTTCTGGAAAATTACGTAAGACTTTTGTGTTCGATAATATGAAAAAAGATTTGGAGATTTACTGACAAGAATGTCAAAAAATGTTATAATACAGTAAACGCTTACATAAGTGGTTTTGTTTACTTGTAAGCCCTATCGGTCTGAAGGGTTTTCTAGTGTATTTACATATATTTCAATGTTTTAATTTCTTGATAGTTAGAACTATCAAGGCTAGTTTAAGAAAGGAGTGATGGTATGAATCTCGATGAAGCCATGTACACATTTGGAACAGGTGAGAACTTTCACCTTCAGAATTATTTGGGTGTGCATGAATTAGAGGGAGAAGAAGGTTTTATCTTCCGTGTGTGGGCCCCTCATGCTGAGCAGATTCAGGTAATTGGAGATTTCACAGGTTGGTTTGATGAACCTCTGGATATGACCAAAAACCATATCGGTGTTTGGGAGGCGACTTCAGCTCTCCCAGAGGAAGGACAACTCTATAAGTTCTTGGTGAAACGTAAGGGAGGTCAAGTCGTCGAAAAGATGGATCCTTTTGCGACTTACTTAGAGCCTCGTCCTGGAACAGGAGCTGTGATTCGTAAGAAGAAAACTAAGAAGTGGAAGGATGGCCTTTGGATGGGTCGTCGTAAACGCTTTGGTTTCCAAAAACGTCCGGTTAATATCTATGAAGCTCATGCATCATCTTGGAAACTAAAAGAGGATGGTCAACCTTATACTTTCAAAGAATTGAAAGAAGAGTTGATTCCATATTTGGTTGAGATGAACTATACCCACGTGGAATTCATGCCACTCATGGCTCATCCTCTTGGGATGAGTTGGGGTTACCAGCTTATGGGTTACTTTGCTTTTGAGCATACCTATGGCACACCAGAAGAATTTCAAGATTTCGTAGAAGCATGTCACCAGAATAATATCGGGGTCTTGGTAGACTGGGTCCCAGGTCACTATACACAGAATGACGATGCTTTGGCCTACTTCGATGGTACACCAACTTTCGAATATCAGGATCATGATCGAGCTCATAACTATCGTTGGGGCGCACTTAACTTTGACTTAGGAAAAAATCAAGTTCAGTCTTTCCTTATTTCAAGTGCTCTTTACTGGATTGAAAATTATCATATCGATGGTATCCGAGTGGATGCAGTATCTAACATGCTCTATTTGGACTATGATGAAGGTCCATGGATGCCTAATAAGGATGGTGGCAATCGTAACTTGGAAGGTTACGGCTTCCTTCAAAAGCTCAATCGTGAAATTAAAAACCGTTATCCAGATGTCATGATGATTGCGGAAGAATCAACTGCGGCAACGCCAATCACACAACCGATTGAAGAAGGTGGTCTAGGTTTCGACTTCAAATGGAATATGGGTTGGATGAACGATATCCTCAAATTCTACGCAGAAGATCCAGTTTACCGTCAGTATGACTTCAATCTGATGACCTTCAGTTTCATGTATTGCTTCAATGAAAACTATGTTCTACCTTTCTCACATGATGAAGTGGTTCATGGTAAGAAGAGCATGATGCATAAGATGTGGGGTGACCGCTATAATCAGTTTGCTGGTCTTCGTAACCTCTATGCTTACCAACTCTGTCACCCAGGTAAGAAATTGCTCTTCATGGGTTCTGAGTTTGGTCAATTCTTGGAGTGGAAGTTTGATTATCAACTCGAATGGGGTAATCTTGAAGATGAGATGAACCAGAAGATGCAGGCCTTTACAAGCCATATGAATGCTTTCTACAAGGACCATAAATCTCTCTGGCAAATTGATGATTCTTACGATGGTATTGAAATTATCGATGCGGATAACCGCGCTGAAAGTGTTCTTTCCTTCATTCGTAAGGATGACAAAGGCGATAAGGGTGACTTCCTCGTCTGTGTCTTCAACCTAGCTCCAGTGGAACGTCAAGACTTCACTATAGGATTGCCAGTAGCTGGTATCTACCAAGAAGTGCTTAACACTGAGATGGAAGAATTCGGTGGTGTCTGGAAGGAAGGAAATCCTGAAACCCGTACCCAAAAAGCGAAGTGGAAGGACTATGAAAATACCCTTAGCTTCACCCTACCTGCTCTAGGAGCAAGTATCTGGCGTGTAAAACGTCGCTTGAGATAAAGGGTAGACTTAAACGTGTACACGATTTGTTTTTCAGAGGTGATAGCAAGGAAGTCACGGTTGAAAGAAGCTGTTTGATGCCCAAACTATTGCCAGAATGAAAAACTTACTTTAATTGTCATAATCAGTTTCGACTGATTGTCTCGTCATCCTTTTTGGGATGAAACTAAAAATCATGAGGGGGACTATTCATGAAAAATGAAATGTTGGCTTTGATCCTTGCTGGTGGGCAAGGAACTCGTCTTGGAAAATTGACCCAAAGTATTGCCAAACCAGCCGTTCAGTTTGGTGGACGCTACCGTATCATTGACTTTGGTTTGTCAAACTGTGCCAATTCAGGGATTAACAATGTTGGTGTCATTACACAGTATCAACCACTTGCTTTGAACAACCATATCGGAAATGGTTCAAGTTGGGGCTTGGATGGTGTTAACTCTGGTGTATCAATTCTTCAACCTTACTCAGCTAGTGAAGGTAATCGTTGGTTCGAAGGTACCAGCCACGCTATTTACCAAAACATTGACTATATCGACAGCATCAATCCTGAATACGTTTTAATCTTGTCTGGTGACCATATTTATAAGATGGACTATGATGATATGCTCCAAGCACACAAAGACAACAACGCGAGTCTTACTGTAGCAGTTCTTGATGTGCCACTTAAGGAAGCTAGCCGTTTCGGTATCATGAACACAGACGCTAATAACCGTATTGTCGAGTTCGAAGAAAAACCTGAAAATCCTAAATCTACTAAGGCATCAATGGGTATTTACATCTTTGACTGGAAACGTCTTCGCAATATGTTGGTTTCAGCTGAAAAGAGTGCGGTTGATATGTCTGACTTTGGTAAGAACGTTATTCCTGCTTATCTTGAAACAGGTGAAAGCGTCTATGCTTATGAATTTGAAGGCTACTGGAAGGACGTAGGTACTATCGAATCCCTTTGGGAAGCAAATATGGAGTATATTTCTCCTGAAAATGCTTTGGATAGCCGTAACCGTCAATGGAAAATTTATTCACGTAACATGATTGCTCCACCAAACTTCTTTGGTGAACATGCTGAAATTGAAGACTCACTCGTTGTTGACGGCTGTTTGGTTGATGGAACTGTTAAACATTCAGTGCTCTCAACAAGTGCCCAAATCCGTGAAGGTGCGGTCGTTGAAGATTCAGTGATTATGAGTGGTGCAGTTATCGGTAAAGGTGCAAAAATTAAACGTGCGATTATCGGTGAAGGGGCACACATTTCTGATGGCGTGGAAATTGACGGTACAGAAGAAGTGCAAGTCGTAGGATACAATGAAGTAGTGGGGGTACCAAAAGATGAAGATTGATAAATATTCTGCAATTCTAGGAAATACCGTAGGATTCCATGACATGGATGGTTTGACTGAGCACCGTCCTATTGCCAGCCTACCATTTGGTGGAAAATATCGCCTCATCGACTTCCCATTGTCTAACTTGGCTAACGCTGGTATCCGTAGCGTCTTTGGTATCTTCCAAAACGAAAACATCAGTTCTGTTTTCGACCACATTCGTTCAGGTCGTGAGTGGGGCTTGTCAACACTCCTCAGCCACTACTACCTTGGTATTTATAACACTCCAGTTGAAAGTTCAACTGTTGATGAAGAATACTATCGTCAAATTTTGACTTACCTTAAACGTTCAGGGTCAGACCAGACGGTAGCCCTTAACAGTGATGTTTTGGTCAACATTGATCTTAACCAAGTTTTCCACCTTCACAATACAACAGAACCAAAAATTACCGTTGTCTACAAAAAACTTCCTAAAGAACAAATCTCTGATGTAAACAGTGTTTTAGAAATTGATGAATCTGATAAAGTGCTTGGCCATGAGCTCTTCCAAGGCGGAGATCAAGAAGTTTACAATATGTCAACAGACATCTTTGTTGTGGATACTCCATACTTGATTGAAAAATTGGAAGAAGAAGCAGCTAAAGAAGAACCACGTAAGCTTCGTTATGTGCTTCGCGATTTAGCAGTTGCTGAAAATGCTTTTGCTTACGAATACACTGGTTATCTTTCAAATATTCACTCAGTTAAAGCATACTTTGATGCTAACTTGGATATGTTGGAATCAGAAAAATTCTATAAACTTTTTGCACCAAACCAAAAAGTTTATACAAAAGTTAAAAATGAAGAGCCAACATACTATGCAACTTCTTCTGATGTTAAAGTGTCTCAGTTTGCATCAGGTTCTATTGTACGTGGTAAAGTGGAACACTCAGTGATTTCACGTAATGTAGATTTGGCAGAGGGTTCAAGCGTGGACCACTCAGTTCTCTTCCCACGTGTTAAAGTTGGTAAAGGCGCTACAGTTGAGTATGCGATTGTGGATAAAGGTGTTGAAATCGCTGAAGGTGTTACTATTCGCGGTACAGAAAACAACCCAGTTGTCATCAAAAAAGGTAGCGTTGTAACAGAGGATATTGTACGATGAAAATTTTATTTGTAGCGGCTGAAGGTGCACCTTTCGCTAAAACAGGTGGCCTAGGTGACGTTATCGGTGCCCTTCCTAAATCTCTTGTTAAAAATGGTCACGAAGTTGCCGTAATTCTCCCTTATTATGATGTGGTTTCGGCTAAGTTTGGCGATCAGGTTGAAGACCTTGGCTTCTTCTATACAAATGTTGGTTGGCGTCGTCAATATGTCGGCATCAAGAAAATTGTCCGTGATGGTGTGACTTTCTTCTTCATTGATAATGAGCAGTATTTCAACCGTGGTACGGTATACGGTGAGTGGGATGATGGTGAGCGTTTTGGTTTCTTCCAAATGGCTGCCCTTGAGTTGATGGAAAAAGTGGACTTTATTCCAGATGTTCTCCATGTTCATGACTACCACACAGCCATGATTCCATTCCTTCTTAAGGAAAAATACCATTGGATTCAAGCTTACCAAGGTATTAAGACAGTCTTCACTATCCATAATATTGAATTCCAAGGTCAATTTGACAGTGGAATGCTTTGGGAAATTTTCGGTGTTGGTTACGAGCGTTATGCTGATGGTACCCTTCGTTGGAATGATTGCCTCAACTGGATGAAAGCAGCTGTTCTTTACGCAGACCGTGTCACAACAGTTTCACCATCATATGCTGGTGAAATCCAAACACCTGAATTTGGTAAAGGCCTTGATCAAATCATGCGCATGGAATCTGGTAAGTTATCTGGTATTGTTAATGGTATCGATACGGACCTCCTTGATCCAGAAACAGATACTCACATTCCTTATCATTTCTCAGTGGATGATTTGTCAGGTAAAGCCAAAGACAAGGCAGCTCTTCAAGAGCGTGTTGGGCTTCCAGTTCGTGAAGACGTTCCATTGATTGGTATTGTGTCACGTTTGACAGACCAAAAAGGTTTCGATTTGGTGGTAAATGAACTTCACAATATCTTGCAACATGATGTTCAGATTGTTCTTTTGGGTACTGGTTATAGCGACTATGAGAATTCTTTCTCTTGGTTTGGTCATGCTTACCCAGAAAAAATGTCTGCCAACATTACTTTCAACCTAGAGTTGGCTCAACAAATTTATGCTGGTTGTGACATTTTCCTCATGCCTTCAGCCTTTGAACCATGTGGCCTCTCTCAAATGATGTCTATGCGCTATGGTACCTTGCCAGTCGTTAGTGAGGTTGGTGGTCTTCGTGACACCGTTGAACCTTACAACCCTGTAACAGGCTCAGGTACAGGATTCTCATTTGGTAACTTCTCAGGTTACTGGATGGTTCAAACCCTTGAAAAAGCTCTCGATGTTTACGAAAACAATGCTGATGCTTGGAAGCAACTCCAGCACAATGCGATGACACGTGACTTCTCATGGGATACAGCAAGTTTGGCATATGTTGATTTGTATAAACAATTAGTATAATTCCAAAGATAACTTTTCTCGAAGGGGAAAAGTTATCTTCGTGTAAAGCGTTTGAAAGCGCTTCTAAATTCATTTAGCCCACTAAGTTTTGCTTGGCAGAGATTATAGAGAAAGCGTCTAAAAGTCTGAATAGAAGAATAACTCTAATCATGTTATAATATAATTGACTGTTTTGACAGTTTTGTAAATAAAGATTTTGAAATGTCTGTTTCGAATCTTATCTGGCAAGGTTTGGAAGTTTGAGTAAAATTTCCAATTCCCTCTTATCTGAATAGATACCTGTAAGAAGTGTATTGAAGATAAGGAAGTAGTAAGAAAGGATTTCTATGCAACTCGAAAATTTAACAAAAGAACAATTCATCCGTGACTTTAAGGATACTCTCCATCAAGAGCAGTTGATTAAAGTTGCTAAGGCCACACCAACGGAGATTTTTACTGCCTTGGCTGGTTTGATCCGTAAATATTACACAAATACATGGATTGAACGTAACCATGCACTTTCAGACAATCAAGAAAAGATTGCTTACTACTTCTCGATTGAATTTCTTCCAGGTCGTATGTTGGAAACTAACCTTCTCAACCTTGGGATTCTTGACCTTGTTAAAGAGGGATTCGCAGAACTTGATATTGACTTCCGTGAAGTTGTAGAAGCTGAGCATGACATGGCACTTGGTAATGGTGGTCTTGGTCGTTTGGCTGCTGCCTTCATGGATTCACTTGCGACTACTGGTTATCCAGGTTTTGGTAATGGTCTTCGTTACCGTTACGGACTTTTCAAACAACGTATTGTGGATGGTTACCAAGTGGAACTACCAGATGGTTGGTTTGGTTCAACAGGAAATGTTTGGGAAACACGTAAGGACCACGATATTGTCGATGTAAAACTCTTCGGTGATGTTGTCCTTGAAAGCAATGAAGATGGTCGTTTTGTTCCAACTTATAAGAACGCTCAAGTCCTTCGTGCCGTACCTTACGATGTGCCACAAATTGGTTACCAAAATGGTGTGATTAACAACCTTCGCCTTTGGGATGTTGAAATTCCTGAAGAATACGAGTTGGATTACCCAACTT
Source organism: Streptococcus sp. HMSC078H12 (assembly GCF_001814615.1). NCBI lineage: Bacteria > Bacillati > Bacillota > Bacilli > Lactobacillales > Streptococcaceae > Streptococcus > Streptococcus sp. HMSC078H12. Next base: position 125,583 of record NZ_KV817346.1, read on the forward strand.
TGGAAGCACGCCGTCGTGTGAAAGATATTACTGCTATTCTTTATCCAGATGATTCGACAATTGAAGGTAAAGAATTGCGTTTGGTTCAAGAGTACTTCATGACAAGTGCCGGTCTCCAAACAATCATCAAATCTTACCTCAAGATGGGCTTGCCATTGAAAGATATCCACGAAAAAGTATCTGTTCACATCAATGATACGCACCCTGCGGTTGCACCAGCTGAATTCATGCGTCTCCTCCTTGATGAATATGGTCTTTCATGGGAAGATGCTTGGAATGCGACTGTTAAAACTATGAGCTACACTAACCACACTATTCTTCAAGAAGCCCTTGAAAAATGGGATCAACAGCTCTTCAAACGTGTTCTTCCACGTGTTTACCAAATCATCTTGGAAATCGACAACCGTTACATCGCTGAAATGGCTGGACGTGGCGTTGCTGCAGATGTTATCGAACGCACACGTATTGTTAAGGATAACCAAGTCCACATGGCTAACTTAGCTATCATTGGTGGTCACTCAGTCAACGGGGTTGCCAAGCTTCATACAGAACTTCTTAAAGAAGATACCCTCCACGATTTCTATACAATTTATCCTGAAAAATTCAATAACAAGACAAATGGTATCGTTCAACGTCGTTGGACACAAATTGCAGCTCCTGAACTTTCAGCAGCAATTGATGACGTGATTGGTGACGGTTGGCGTAACGATATCCATGAGCTTGAAAATCTTACAACTTACTTGGATGACAAGGAAGTCTTGAACCAGTTCTATCAGGTTAAGAAAACTGCTAAACAACGTTTGGCAGACTACATCAAGGAAACAACAGGCGTAGAAGTGTCTACAGATGCTATCTTTGATGTTCAAGTGAAACGTCTTCACGCGTACAAACGTCAATTGCTTAATCTTCTTCACATCATCAAACTTTATTGGGATCTTAAAGATAATCCAGATAAAGACATGGTACCACGTGTATTCATCTTTGGTGCCAAAGCTGCCCCTGGTTATCACTTCGCTAAATCAGTAATCAAACTCATCAACGAAGTTGCCAACCTTGTTAACAACGACGAAAGCCTCCAAGGAAAACTTAAAGTGGTCTTCCTTGAAAACTACCGTGTCAGTCTAGCAGAACTTATCATTCCAGCAGCAGATGTCTCTGAGCAAATTTCATTGGCTTCTAAAGAAGCATCTGGTACATCAAACATGAAATTCATGATGACTGGTGCTATTACCTTGGCGACACTTGACGGTGCCAACATTGAAATCAAGGACGAAGTTGGCGATGAGAATATTGTCATCTTCGGTATGGACAAGGACGAAGTTTATGAACACTATGCACGTCACGATTACTACTCTCGTGCAGTTTATGAAAATAACCCAGTCATTCGTCGTGTCGTTGATACCTTTGTTAACGGTACGATTCCAAATGCTCAAGCTGAAGGTACTGAAATTTACGAAGCCCTCATCACCCACAACGATGAGTACTTCCTCTTGGAAGACTTTGCTTCTTATGTAGAAGCTCAAGAGAAAATCGATGCGCTTTATCGTGATCAGGACAAGTGGGCACGTATGAGCTTGGCTAATATTGCTAAATCTCATAAATTCACTTCAGATGATACCATCACAGAGTATGCTAAAGAAATTTGGGAATTGAAAAAATAAGCGATAGCTTATGAATTACGAAAAGACAACGACTAGAAATGGTCGTTGTTTTTATGCTTTTTAAGAAGAGAGATGACTGAGACAGTCAAGTAGCATTTAGAGTGCCTGTTACAGTAAGTGTTTGTCCCTAGCTTAATCCAAGCCCTTGAAACTTGCACTTGCTTATCAAGATGTTATAATGACCTATAGGTATAAGCATCAGAAAAAGGGGGAAAATTTATGGCTTTACGTAGCCAATTAATTACCAAGGAGTTTCCAGATTTAGATAGGGTAGAGCGCTTAAACAACGAGGCCTTTCCAGAAGAGGAGCGTATTCCATTAAGTGAATTCCTGCAACTGGATGGTCGCGAGGATTATCATTTCTTTGCCTTTTACGATGAGGATGATTTTGTTGGTTTTGCCTCGGTTCTCTACAATGCTAAAGTTTTTTATGTGAGTTTCTTTGCCATTGTTCCTCAAATGCGGAGTCATGGCTATGGCAGTGAAATTATTGATAAGCTAGTGGATTTTTATGGACCATCGCGTTCTATGGTCTTGGAAGTAGAACGTTTGGATGAACCCAATGACAATCCTGAGCAACGTGCGGCGCGTTGGGATTTCTATAAGCGTAATGGTTTCAAGACTTCCAATGCCTTCTTGGAATATGAGGGCTTGAGCTTTGAAATCCTCTATCGTGGTGATCACTTTGACGAAAAAGCCTACAGAGACATATTCCACAAACTTCAGGAAAATGCTTATTTTGATTTTAGTATTAAACATCGTCGCTTGAGCGATTTATAAACAATCCATTTAAACAGGTCATAGTCGACCTGTTTTTTCATTTGTTTTCAACGTTTGCCAATCGTTTTCAGAATATTTTGTCCACCTATGCTATAATGGAAGTACTATGAAGAAAGTAATTTTACAGTATCTGGCAAGTGCCCTGGCTGTAATCCTCATACTTGGTCTTGTGGTTTTCAATCGACAGCGAAATGACTCTTTGGTAAAGAAGGTCAAAGACCCTGAGATTTCCTATATCTATCAGGATTCTTTGGAAAATATAGATAGACTGGCGCTCAGTCAGGCTGGGGTTATCAAATCTTATCAACTCGATTCTTTGTCTGTTAGGAAGGAAGACGGGAAGATTCACCTCGTTCTCCATATCAATCATTCCTATGATATGCAGGTAAATCTTGTCCTAAAGGCAGATATCTACGGTGATTTATCTGTGGTTCAAGCGACGCCATCAAAGGCTTTAAAGCTGGCCTTGGAGGACGCGTCTTATCAAAAGCGATTGACTTTGATTTCGCAAAAGGCAGATGCTATTATGGCTCGTGACCACTGGGATCAGGGCATTAAGCCAGCCTATGTGGCTCAGGTGAGAAGTAAGATGAGAAAGACTTCCTTGACCCAGTTAGACAAGGTTTTACAGGACATTGACCAAGAAAGCAAGGAAGTGGGCTCAGATACCTATACGGCCTTTTTCCAAGCTTCTCAACTCCCTAATCATGACAAGCTCAATTTGGTTATGGAGCACATGCAGGTTTATGTGGACAAGTACCAGTTCCTCCAGTTAGGGAAGTCAGGTTATAAAATTTCCAAGAAGCTAGAGCCGACTAGTCCTTTTTACAGTTACTTCCGTGAGGCTATTATGGAGACCTATCAGACGGATCTAGGTCTTGGGGTGGACGACTTAGGTATCAAGCTTCACCTTTTTAGGTCTTGGATTGATAAGCAGTCTATGGATTATATTAGGAGCAACTACAAGGGTAAGACGGATTTAGACAAGCTACTGGCCTACAGCAAGGACAAGAAGATTCATTTGGATTACACGACAGGTGCTTCCTACCATAATCGAAGCTTGGGAGACTTTACCTATCCGCAGAACATGAAAATTCAGCTACCCCAGACCAGTGTCATGGGTCCTTACGGAGTTAGCAATTCCCGTTTTATTGAGTTTATTGTCAATATGGATACGGGGAGATTTGTCTCTGAGTGGAATGTCTACAAGAAAAGGAAAGACGGCAGCATCGACTCTAATCCTAAGCATTATAAGATTGAAGACGGTGCTGACATTGCCGATACGGACTCTGCTAACTATGGGCTGTCTAAGGGCTTGAATGCTGACCTACCAGCCTATCTCAATAATAGCCATACCTATCTTGACGTTCGTCATCCTGCTGACAATGCGATTAGACGCAAGATGGTTAGGAAGTGGAAAAATCCCAAGAATGTCTTAAACGGTGGGCGCTATGCTGATATTGTTAAAAAAGGAGGCTTGAAAGACCTTGAAACATGGAGACAAGTTAAAGCTGAAGACCGGCTCCAGGTCTACAATGCTTACCTTGATTATATTCGCTCTCATCTTGTGCTTAATGGGTTTGACAGCTTTTACCAAGAAACCTACAAGCCCCAAGGTGGAGACAAAAAAGACTGAAACCCTTGATAGTGTTCTTGTCGCTAAAAATTTCTATCGTGTAAGGGATGCCTATGCCATCAAGCTCTACGGGCAGGATGAGGGGATGTCCTTTGATGTGGCTGGCCAAAGACTTTTTGGATCAAACATTGCTATTAAGGATGGCCTATTATATGGCTCAAGTCTTGGGGATTTAACCATTGAGGCTTATTTTCAAGGAGAGGTGTCCTACCTTTTAGAGGCTACCCAGAAGCTCCCAGTGGACAAAAATCGCATCAAGGCTAACCACTATAGTCAGGACATTGTTCTGAACAAAGTTTGGACTAGTTTGGAAGGCCAAGAAACCTCCAACAGTATCATCACTCAGTTTCAGGATAAGACCCTACTCAAGTTGCGGATTAGCTACAACAAAGAGTTTCTTCCTACAAAGATTCAAGGTTTTTACAATAGTCAGACCTTTAATGGCTGGCGGGACCTCTTTTACATAGATTATCCTTATAGTGATCAGGAAGCCTTCAATCAGGCTCAAGATGCCTATATACAACACATCCAGTACATGGAAACTCATCCTGAGGAAGAAGCAGGAGAGTTTGGTTAATAAAGCAAAATCACCTTTATCTCGAGATAAAGGTGATTTGTTTGCTCCTAAGATTTAAGTTTTAGTTGTGATTTGTGGCAACTTCTGGAAAAAGCTTGTCTAAGATTTTAGGAGTGATAGCTTGTCCAGGTCCTTCAGCACAGTAGGTGTGCATATACATAGAGGGGTTAAAGTTGAGCTCGATGCAGGTGCAATGAGGGTTTTCCTTGCTAGCAGGTTGGGTTTCATCTGGAATAATGAGGTCAACCCCACAAGCCCAAGCGCCCATACTAGTTGCCATAGCTGCAGCTAATTCTTGGTAAGAGGAATCCATGGTCTCAGTGACATCAATAGAGTCACCACCCGTAGAAATGTTTGAGTTACGACGTAGATTGACCTTTTTCCCTTCTGGGAGAATATCATCAGGGGTATAACCCTGTTGCGTTAACATCAATTGTTCGATGTCTCCTAGCGCAATGATTTCAAGTGGTGAGCGGTGATCACGTCCTCGCAATGGATTGGCATTTTTCTGAGCGACCAATTCACGAATGGTGTGTTTGCCATCACCGACAACATTGGCAGCGACACGAAGGAGGACAGCCTCACAACGTCCATTCAAGATAAAGAAACGATATTCGGTTCCTGGGATAAATTCTTCAACAAGAACAGCTGTATCTTCTGCAAAGGCAATCTCGAGGGCTTTCTTATAGTTATCAAGGCTGGCAGGCTCTTGGAAAATGGAAATACCCAGACCGAAGTTGGTTGATTTTGGTTTAACCACAATTTGCTTGTCCTTGATAAGAGGATAGTAGGCTAGACCTTGTTCTAGACTGGTAAATTCGTCGCCTGCGGGAACAGGGAAACCAGCGTCAGCCAGGATTTTTTTGGTCACGGTTTTATTGGCCATGGCAAGAGGTACTACATAGTTGTCTTTTGAGGTCATATTACCATTTTTGACGTACTCAACATGATCTTTATGCCAAAGTTTAAGGAACTGATCCTGCTCATCTAGGATTTCAAAATGAATTCCCTTTTGAATGGCATCAAAGAGTAACATCTGAGTAGAAAGCTCCATCTCCTCGTAACCTTTAAGAGCATAGTGGGCAGTCCAGTCGTAATCATGATAGGCAAGAGCCTTGTCAAGGGCAAAGTCAGCAAGAGACTTGTCTTTGATATGAGGTAAGAGTTGGGCTGCTAGTGTCTGGCTAGGATCAGCAAAGGCATCTTTAACTTGCTTGACCAAACCTTGATGATAGTCACCTAGGCCAAAATGTTGCACCAGTTGGTCTAGAGCCGTCGTAATGTTTTGAGTTTCAGCTTCAGAAGGTAGAGGTTCTAAAGGATGAGAGAGGGCAATTTTTTCATTAAGCGCGTGCCCTTGAGCCAGAGCCTGATCAACATTTTCAGGGGCATCCATCCAGAGGAAGGCTAGAAGGAGCAGGTGTACGGTATCCATGGTAGTTTGGCTAATACCGATACGCTCAAAGGGGTTGAGGTCGAAGTTACGGAATTCCAGATAGGTGATTCCCTTGTCAAGGAAAGAACGATTAACCTTTTGTCCACGGAAACGAACAGCTGAGTAAAATTCCTTCTCCGCAATCAAATCTCCTTGTTCGATATAGTTTTCGATGGCAGAGACATAGTCTTCTAGGCTTGAAAAAGATACTTGGATTTCTTCCTTATTGACATAACCATGGTCGCTGTTTCGGAAGGAACGCACGGGTTCTGGCACTTCTTGGTCGAAGAAGCCTTGCTCAGCAACAGGTGCAGCACCAAAGAGATAGGTAATCACCCAACGGTAGCGCAAATAGTTCTGAGCCAGCTTAAGATAGAGGGCGTTCTTGAAAGCAATCATATCAGTCTGGTCGCTTTCTTTGAATAAAGCCTCAACCAAATCTTTCCCAAGTTCCATATTATAGTGGATACCTGAGATAGCTTGAAGTTTGGTTCCGTATTTTTCGGCCAAGTAGTTGCGATAATGGCGTTCGAATTCATTTTCCAGTTGGGCAACTTGGATTTCTTGGGCCTTGATACGAGGTGGCATGGACAAGGGCCAGAGAAGTTCATCTTTACTGATGGAACGTCCAGCTACATCGGTAATGGCTCCAAGAAAACGACGAGCCTCAGTGGTAGATTTAGCAACTGGCGTGATGAGTTCCATTTGAAACTCACAAAAATCTGTTTGAATATAAGGGTGGAAACTTCGAGCTCCTAGGCAAGAAGGGTGAGGTGTATGTGCTAATTGTCCCTGTCTATCGACACGAAGACTTTCGCGTTCAATTCCAAAGTTAGCTTGAAGGATAGGGCTGGTAGGCTCCAGCTTTTGAAGCAGTTGATTTATAGTCATAGAGTCACCTTTTCATCTAATGTTAGTGTTAGTCTATTATAAATAGGGACAGAAAACAAATTTCTGCTACGTTTAGTTGTAATTTACGAACATTTATGATGAGTTTGTGAAAAATGAGCAGATTTTAGAGAGATTTTTTTATCAAATATCCTAAAATACTTACAAATGTTAGTAAAATGACATTATGCTTGCAATTTTACTCAATTTAACCTATACTAATGACATATATATGAGAACGAAAAAATCCCTAGGGTCTGCCCTCAGGGGCTTTTGTATGCTCTCAAAAGGGTATGACCGTTCTTTTATAGATAAATGATAAGCATAAGACTGTTAGTTTTAAGCTTTGCTATGCCTAGAGTAGACGATATTTTTCGCCGTGGCAACAGTTATCTAAATCTGCCCAGTCTTGCTGAAAACAGAGTAAGATACTAACAGTTCGCTCTGCCCAACAGCGATGCTTTCGCCGTGATGATATTCCTATAACTGCAGAAGCAGTTATAGGAAGCGGAGTTATCGAGACTTTGGCTCGATAACTAGTCATGGAACGACTGAGTCGGTCGCTGACGTCCGCCATCACTTAAGAAAGCATCAAAAAAGAAAAATATCAAAAAAAGAAAAAAGAATAAAAAACGGAGGTAATTATGTTTCAAACCCTGATCGCCCAGATAAAGGAATACAAGAAACCCTCAATCCTAGCGTCCCTCTTCATGACGTTAGAAGTCATGTTTGAGATTTCCATTCCCTTTGTCATGGCCAATCTTTTGGACAAAGGTGTCCAGCAATCTAACATGTCTAACATTTGGCTCTATGGTGGTCTCATGTTGGTCTGTGCCTTTCTGTCGCTTTTCTGTGGGATGCAGTCGGCACGCTATGCGGCCTTTGCCTCTGCTGGATTTGCCAAGAATCTACGTCAAGCCATTTTCAAAAAGGTTCAAACCTTCTCTTTTGAAAATATCGATAAGTTCTCAGCTGGTGGTTTGGTAACACGTATGATGACTGATGTTACCAACGTACAGAACTCGTACCAGATGATTATCCGCATCTGTGTACGTGCACCACTTAACCTGATCTTTGCCATTGCAGCAAGTTTCCTGATTAATGGCGAAATGGCTTGGATTTTCGTTGGTGTAACACTCTTCCTTGGTGTGGTTTTGGCCATTATTACCAAAATCGTATATCCTCTCTTTACTCAAGTGTTTGAGGCTTATGACAACCTCAATAACAGTATCAAGGAAAATATCACTAACATGCGTGTGGTGAAATCCTACGTTAAAGAGCAGGAAGAGACGGACAAATTCAAGAAGGCCTCACGTCGTATTTACAAGATGTTCATGCGTGCCATTCGTGTGGTTGTCATGTCTAACCCAGCCATGATGTTGTCTATGTACGCATCCTTCCTCATGATTTCTTGGTTTGGTGCTCACCTTATCGTTGTCGGCAAGCTATCTACAGGTGAATTGACTTCCATGTTCAGTTACACCATGACCATCCTCATCTCACTCATGATGTTCATGATGATCTTTGTCATGTTGTCTATCTCTATGGCCTCTGTAGAGCGTATCAATGAAGTGCTTAATACTGAATCAACCATTGTTTCACCTGAAAATGGCTTGACAGAAGTCGCAGATGGTTCTATCAGCTTTGATCATGTGGATTTCTCATATACTGATGAAAATGGTGACAAGACCCATGTTCTCAAAGATATTACGCTTGATATTAAGTCTGGTGAAGTTATCGGTATTCTTGGTGGAACAGGTTCTGGGAAATCAAGTTTGGTTCAGCTAATTCCTCGTCTTTATGATGTGGAAGCCGGTCAAGTTAAGGTTGCTGGCCACGATGTTAAGGACTATGATTTGGATAGCTTGCGTAAGCAAGTTGCCATGGTGCTTCAAACCAATGTCCTTTTCTCAGGAACCATTAAGGAAAATATGCGTTGGGGAAATAAACAGGCAACAGATGAAGAAATCATTGAAGCTTGTAAAATTGCCCAAGCTGATGAATTTATCCAAGAATTTAAGGATGGCTATGACACCAAGATTGAACGTGGTGGAGCCAATGTCTCAGGGGGACAACGTCAACGTCTCTGTATCGCACGTGCCCTCCTCATGAAACCAAAAATCTTGATTCTGGATGATTCAACATCAGCGGTTGATACCAAGACAGATAGTTTGATTCGTCAAGGTTTGGCATCAAGTCTTAAGGACACCACTAAGATTATCATTGGTCAACGTATTTCATCCATCCAAGATGCAGATCGCATCGTTGTTATGGATGATGGCCGTATCGATGCTATTGGTACCCACGATGAATTGGTGGCTAACAATGCCATTTATCGTGACGTCTACAAGATGCAAACACAAGGGAAAGGAGTAGCAGATGAAGAATAAGAAAAAAGCTAATTGGGGCTCTCTAGCACGTCTTCTACGCTTTTTGTGGCAAGACTACAAACTTTCGCTTTCTATCGCCTTTATCCTCATTGTGGTTGCTTCCTTGGCAACGGTCAATTTGACAGCATCTATTCAGTCCTTGGTTGACGTTTACGTTCAACCCATGCTCAAATCTGGTAGCCATGATTTTGGACCGCTTTTACGTTTCTTGACTTCAGTGGCTGTCTTCTGTCTTATCGGTGTGATAGCCAACTACGTGTCATCACTCCTCATGGCGACCATCTCACAAGATTCTCTGCGTTCCCTTCGTAATCAGCTCTTTGCTCGCATGCAAAAGCTCCCTGTTCGCTACTTTGACACTCACCAACACGGTGACATCATGTCTATCTACACCAACGACATCGATGCCCTCCGTCAGGCTGTTGAGCAGTCTATTCCACAGTTGTTACAAACAGCTATTACCCTGATTGGGGTGACTGTAACCATGCTTACGGTTAGTCCTCTCCTATTTATCGTGGTCCTAGTTATGGTAGGTATCATGTTTATGGTCATCAAAAATGTATCAGCCAAATCAGGTCGTTACTTTGGTGAGCAACAAAAGAATCTAGGGATTGAGAATGGTTTCATCGAGGAAATGATGTCAGGTCAAAAAGTGGTCAAGGCCTTTGTTCACGAAGAAGAAAGCATGGCTGATTTTGACAAGATTAACGAGCAACTCTTTGAATCTTCTTACTTGGCCAACCGCTATGCCAATGTTCTCATGCCAATTCTTGGGAACTTAGGAAATGTTTCCTTTGTTTTGACCGCCTTGGTTGGTGGACTCTTTGCCCTTAATGGTGTTGGTGGTTTGACTATCGGTGGTCTCATGGCCTTCCTACAATTGAACCGTTCCTTCAACGGTCCTATTACTCAGGTCTCTCAACAACTGAACTTTGTTCTTATGGCACTTGCAGGTGCTGACCGTATCTTTGATCTCTTGGATGAGCCAGAAGAAGTTGACCAAGGTAAGGTCACTTTGGTCAATTACGAATTGGTAGATGGTCAGATGGTTGTGACAGACAAGAAAACCAATCTTTGGGCTTGGAAACACCCACGTCCAAATGGTGACTACGAATTGGTTGAGTTGGTCGGAAATGTGGTCTTCCAAGACGTTGATTTCTCTTACGATGGTAAGAAACAAATCCTTCATGACGTTAACCTCTATGCAGACAAGGGGCAAAAGGTAGCCTTTGTCGGTGCGACAGGTGCTGGTAAGACGACGATTACCAACTTGATTAACCGTTTCTACGATATTCAATCTGGTGTGATTACTTATGATGGTATTGATGTCAAGCTGATTGAGAAAGATTCTCTTCGTCGCTCACTTGGTATCGTGCTTCAAGATACCCATCTCTTCACGGGAACTATCGCTGAAAATATTGCCTATGGTCGTGCTGATGCGACACGCGAGGAAATTCTTGAAGCTGCCCGCATTGCTAACGTGGATTCCTTTGTGCAACATTTGGACAATGGTTATGACACTGTTCTTACAGATGATGGTGCAGGCTTGTCTAACGGACAACGTCAGCTTATCGCCATTGCGCGTGCTGCCCTTGCCAATGCACCGGTTCTTATCCTTGACGAGGCGACATCCTCTATTGACTCTCGTACTGAAAAAATGGTACAAGAGGGGATGGACCGACTTATGGAAGGACGTACGGTCTTCGTTATTGCCCACCGTCTTTCAACCATCGTCAACTCTGACGTTATCATGGTTATGGATCACGGACGTATCATTGAACGTGGTGACCACGACAGCCTTATGGAGCAAGGTGGTACCTACTACCGACTCTATACTGGTGGTCTTGAAATTGATTAACATAAAAAGAACTCAGGTTTTGCCTGAGTTTTTTTAGTGATGAAAAGGTTTCTTTTGAGACTTTTCTTGCAAAAACGATAGATTCGATATCTTAAATCTCAACTTCTTCTAAACCGTTTGAGTCTAGGTGATAGATCTTTTGGCAGACTTGTCTGAGGTAGTTGACATCATGCGATACCGTCAGAATTGCCCCTGGATAGTTCTCGAAGAGCTGTCGGACTTGGGGTTGCGAGGTGGGTGAAAAATTTCTGGTTGGTTCATCTAAGATAAGGAGCTGAGGGCTTTCTAAGACCAGGTGCAGTAGGAGTAGTTTTCCTTTTTGTCCTCCAGATAAATCAGAGATTGCATGGTTCATTTCATCATGACTAAAGTTGAGGTTGGCGAGATGGGAACTTATGATTTCTCTCTCAGTTTTGTCGCCAGTCTTACTCAAAAATGCTAATGGAGACAGTTCCACTGGCAAGATAGCGTCATAACGTTGGGGCATGTAGCCAATAGTCAGGTCTGTCTTCTTGCTAAGTTCTTGGTAGAGAAAGTATAAGAGAGTAGATTTACCACAGCCGTTATCTCCAACAATACCAATTTTTTCTTGCCCTTTCAAAGAAAGTTTGAGATGGTCAATGGTCAGGTGAGGAGCGATGTTTATCTGTTTTTCATCCAGATTTAAGAGATATTTTCCCTGAGGTAGAGGAGTGATATGAGAGAAGAATAGTTCAATACTGTCTTCTTTATCAGGCATTTGTGTCATATCTTGGGCAAGGCGGTCGTAGCGTTTTTCTTGCGAGAGGACTGCTTTCATCTTTTTGGCAACCAATCGTCCTTGCGTGCTATCATGCGTATTACGTAGGGTAGTTTGGACATTTTGTTTGATACGGCGATGCTTGGCCATGGCTTTGTCATAGGCTTTTTTCTCGGTTTTCGCTTGCTGTATCTGTTGCTGGAAGGCATCAGTGCGTTGCTGGCTATAATTATCATAGTCGAGGTGCTCCACACTGGTCCTTGCCTGACGGCGACGTTTAAGGAGTTCCAGATGGATAATAGTATCTGCTGTCTGGCTTAGTAGGTCCTCGTCATGTGAGATATAGATTATGGTTTGATCAGAATGTTTGATAAAATTTTTTAGCCAAGTCATAGTAGTCAAATCCATATCGTTTGAGGGCTCATCAAGAAAAATGATGTCGTGGGGTCGAGCTAATTCTCGGATGAGTTGAATTTTGAGTTTCTCACCACCAGACAGAGTGGAGATAAGCTGATTGCTAGCAAAACGCTCACTATCAAAATGAAGTTCATCAGCCAGACGATAGAGGGTAGCATAGTCTAGGTCATAAGTATCCGCAAAGAAGTAGTCGTTAAGGGTTAGGGATTGTAAGTCATCCGAAATCTGTTGGGGAATATAGACCTGTGGGCTATCTGGTTTATTAATAGTTCCCTCATAAGAAAGATGATCAAAATGTGCTTTAGGATTGACAAGAAGGGTAAGGAGACTAGATTTTCCATTGCCTTCCTCCCCAATGATGGCGACTTTTTCACCAGTAGCTATCGTTAGATTTAAGTCATGAACGAGTTCACGCAAATCTTTGGTATGGGTAATAGTTAGATGTTGAATCTGTATCATAGGACCTCCTAGGTCTGAGTGCTTGTTGATAGTGTTTCATGGAAAATATGGTTCTTACTTCAAACAATATCAAAGGTCAAAAAACAGTCCTACCTTATAAGATAGAACCGTCTTGAATCTAGCTAAAAAGCCCTCTAGGAGATAGTGATGGTGTGGATGCAAAAAAAACGCAGATACCACCAATAAATTTTCTACAGAAAAAGAGCGCAAAAAAGACATGAAAACAATCTATCAAATAAAGCAGGTTTATTGTGAATAGACTTAGTTGTTCATGTCTCCATTTACCTCCGAATGTTACTTGCCTTGATTGTACGCTGTCCGAGAGATTTTGTCAAATGAAAATAAAATATCCAGTCCTATTAGACCTCCGATGCACCTTATCAACAGTCTCCACCTATGCTATACTAGAATCAGTACTAAAATGGAGATTATTTATGGAAAATAAGTTTGTAAAGCAACCAACACCTAAGGGGGATAAGTCCACAAGAATTGTTTTTATAGGTCTCTTAGTGGCATTACTTTTTATAATCGCAGGGACGGCTATCTTCTTTGCTGTGAATAGTAGCAGTAAGGCTACCAAAGGTTCAGTTGCATCCAGTAAGTCGAGTACGACAGTCTATTCCGGCAGCAATGCAGAAGACCCCTTGTTCAAAATCACCCTGAAAACCTTCGGAGATAATAAAGAATTTTTACTCGTGACACCAAATCCTGGTCATGATAGAAACATGTTTAACATTGTGGGGGTAGCTGGTCAATACTTAGTCACTCAGGAGTACAAGGGGGGTGAATCTGGTAAGAAAAATGCCAAGGGTGAGACACTTTATAAGTATGACTACTTTAATATCTATATGTATGACACGGAAAAACCAAATCAAAAACCTAAACAAATTGACCTCTTGAAATTGGCTAAAAAAGCTGGGGATGAAGATTATTTAAATCAGGCAAGTCTAAGGCTTTTCATGCTTAATGAGCAAGCTTACTTACAAATGCCTTTTGGTGCGTCATCAGCTGATTTTGCTTCTAATAAAAAATACCTCAATCTCAAAACGCAAAAGATTGAGGAAATGAATATTCCAGCTAACTCGAATACTTTGGACTCGGAATTGGATTACGCCAATGTTGATATGCGTAAGACTTTAGAGCCTTTTGGTCTTGAAATGTGGCCAGGTGCAACTAATGGTAAAGATCTAGATTATCCAAGAGAAACACCAATTGCGAGTCTGCCTGCTCTATATTACATTTCTGAAAAAGACAGAAGCCTCAATATGGATAGTACCAACTTTGCCAAAGAGCATAAGGATGCTTATGAAGCGATTAAGACCAAACATGCTAGGATCTACACCATTCCAAGCAAGATTAATAATGAAACCTGGTTCAATACCTTACTCCATTGGATGGCACCTGAAGGCCAGGATGCCTACGAGTTACCGGTTAGGGCATTTAGACCGACTCAGGAAGAAGGGAAAGTCAAGTCCTACCAAGAATTGCAGACTTGGAATGACAACCATATCAGAAAAAAATAGAGGAATTTACCTCTGAAACCCATAAGATTATGAACCCAAGTTTATGATACTTGGGTTTTTTAGTGTTTTTGAAATGCTAATGGGAGACTTTAGTCGTGAAAGAGGATTATTAAATTGTATATCAATGGTTTATCGAAGGTGTTACAGAATCGGATGGTTTGTAATAAGAAGGTGAAAATTAGAATCAAAGTGAGAATATCGGCCAATAAAATGAGTTAAAATCTCTCATAACTCTGACATCTTACTTGAATAATATGAGAAAGTTAGGAATGAAAAGAAAATAAAATAGAAATTTGAAAACGGTATAAAGCAAATAAAATCAAGGATTTTACACTTGTAAAAATAAAAAACGAGCAAAAGTTGTTAGTTGAATTGTCAGACAACTTGATTTTTTTTAAAAAATATCGATTAATCACTTGACCATGAATTGTCAGAATGTTAGAATGTAATAGAATCATGAGTTCAAGTATAGGATTCTTGTATACTCGTGACCTATAACTAACTATTTCATACAGAGGGAGACTTGAAATGAAAGACATTTTTAACAGACGTCAACGATTTTCATTGCGTAAATATTCGTTTGGTGTCGCTTCAGTCTTGCTAGGAACGGCACTCTTTGCTGCTCATACTGCACAGGCTGATGAAGTAACAGCGCCTGACGCTTCTTCATCAAACCCTGGTTCATCAGTTGAGGGCGAAAGTTCGTCAGACCTGGTTGAGACGTCTACAGCATCAACAGCTCAAGCAGATCCTACTGCAGCTGTATCTTCAACTGATGCAACTGCGTCAACATTTAACTTGACGCCAGAAGCTTCAACAACAGATAAGGCTGCCGCAGAGACAACTGACAAACAAGCTACAGAAACTGCAAAACCTGAAGCAGCTAAACCAGCTTCAGAGACTGCAAAACCAACTGAAAAAGCTGCTACAGAAACAGCTAAACCAGCTACAGCGGCATCTTCAAATGCAGCTAGCAACAACGTTGAAACAACAGCTTCAGCGACAACCGCTGCAGCAACTCCAGCTGCAACAGCGGCTAATCGTACTGCAGCAACGGCCGCTCCAGTAACTGAAGAAACAGCAGCAGCCGAAACTGCGGCAGCAGCAACAAGTGTTAAGCCAAATGTCACAGCACGTGCTTACTCAGTTAGAGCAGCAGCTGAAGACCGTAGTGCAACACTTGATCGTGCTGCAACTGATATGACAAATGGTGGTGCTTTGGCAACAAGTCGTAGCCGTCGTAAACGTGATTTGACAGACCATAATGTGACACCGATTGATGTTGTAACGACCATTGCTTCGAATGTTTCTGCTAATCCAGATATGAAAGATCCTAACGGAGCTTCTGTACACTCTCAAACAATTCCAGCAGGTTACCAAGCTAAAGAAGGTGACTTCTATACTTATGGTATCTGGAATCTTACAAAATACAATGAGCGTTACAACACAAACTACTATGTCCGTGCTTATAAAAACTTTGATACTTCAACTGATACAACAGTCGAATTGATAGATAAAACGACTGGTAGTGTTGTTGAAACACACACACTTACTGCAACAAGTGGTGTTCAAAAATTCACTACAACAACTCCAAAATCTAATAATGAGTTGACGCTCAAAGCGGACTACCAAGCCGGTATTGGACAAGGTCCTGGTAAGACAGATCAACCTTTCATTCAATTAGGATTTGAAGTTGGACCAGCGATTCAATCTTATGTAGCTCCAGGACATCAATTGACCGAAGCCGAGCAACAACATTTGCTAGCCGTATATTCTGCACGTAATTCAAATGATATCTTAAATGCAGTTGAACCTGCATATAATGGTCGTCAGGTTACTGATACGAACTTTAAGATTCCTGTTAATGTTGAAAAGACTACCTACTATAAACTTGTTGACAAGAAAAACCCTACCTACAAGGAAACTGGTAAGTCTGTTACAACTCAGGACTATAAAGAAAATCGTAATGAAACTGAGTTAGCTAAATATACTCTGAAAGCTATGGAAGGTCAAAACTTCACAGCTTCTGGAGAACGTCAATTTACGAAACAAACTGAAGATCTCGGTAATGGCATTACTAAAGAAACGGTTTATAAACTTTATCAAACAGCAGATCCAGATACAACTGCTGGTTATGTCAGTCGTCCATATAAAGTTGGAACCAAGTTTATGGATGCTGATAGATACGGTATTAAACGTATCAAAGAAATCGTTGGTGAAGATGGTTCAGTCGTCATTCGCGTTTACTTGTTAGATCCAAAACAACAAAGCAAACGTTCAGATGGTACTTTGAGTACTGATGGCTATATGCTTTTAGCAGAAACTAAGCCAATCAAACCAGGTGAGAACAATACTCAGGAATTGGTTAAGAAAATGTCACCTCTTCATACAATTCCATTTACTGGTACTGATGGTGTGAATCATCCGAATGGTATTGAACTTCCATTTGACTTCCAAAAAGCTGCTGGATACACACCGTATAAGACTGTCTTTGTTCCGTTCTTGGGAGATAATATTGGTTATCAGATTGATAATGAGCAACTTAGAAGAGGAGTTACAGGTAGTGGTATGAATGTTGACTTGCTCAACTCTCTTGTACCATACAAACAACCAATTTACTACTACGATAAGACAGAAACTATCAAGGTAAAACCAGAAGTTGAAAAACAATTGGCAGGACGTGTCCTTACAGATGGTGAATTTAGCTTCAAGATCAAGGAAAACTCTTCTTCACCTGGTGTGGAAGAAACTGTTACAAACCAAGGTGGTAAGGCAACCTTCTCAGAATTGTCATTTAAAAAAGAAGGTACTTATACATATACAATCACCGAATTAGCTGGTAGAGACAAGGATGTCGACTATGATACTATGGAAGTAACCATGACTGTAAAGGTTACGAAAGATGCTAATGGTGATTTGCAAGCTTCAGTTAAATACAGTGGTACTGGTGGTTTTGCTTCAAGCGCAGATGATAAGATCTTCAACAACTATGTTGTAGCACCAGTTAAAACTAAATTCGACTTCACCAAAGCTCTTGCAGGTCGTACTCTTAAAGATGGTGAATTCAGTTTCCAATTGAAAGATGCCAACGGAACTGTTCTTCAAA
>NZ_KV817346.1:143151-145389 GCF_001814615.1 Streptococcus sp. HMSC078H12
TGGTACTCACAAGTACACTGTTGAAGAAGTTCGTGGTTCTGAAGCTGGTATGCAATATGACCCAATGAAAGCTGAAGTAACAATCACTGTTACTAAGGAAGGTCACGTTCTTAAAGCAACAAACACTCTTCCATCAGATACAGAGTTCAACAATACATTCACACCTGCTGCAACACAAGCACAATTCCGCTTCACAAAACGTTTGGAAGGTAAGACTCTTGAAGCAAATGCCTTCACCTTCGAATTGCTTGAAAACGGCAATGTGATCCAAACTAAGAAGAATGCGGCTGATGGTTCAATCCAATTTGATTCAATCTCATATGCAACTGAAGGTACGCACACTTACACTGTACGTGAAGTAGCTGGAACAGATACAAACATTGATTACGATGATATGAATGCAGTTGTAACTGTAAATGTCACAAAAGACGCTCAAACAGGTCTTTTGAACGCTGCAGTTACTATGCCAGCTGATACTGAGTTCAATAACTTTGCTGTTGCACCAGTTAAGACTCGTTTTGACTTCACTAAAGCTCTTGCAGGTCGTGCTCTTAAAGATGGTGAATTCAGCTTCGTATTGAAAGATGCCAACGGAACTGTTCTTCAAACTAAGACTAACAATGCTAATGGTGTTATCGCCTTTGACGATTTGACATTCACAAACGCACAAGTTGGTACTCACAAGTACACTGTTGAAGAAGTTCAAGGTTCTGAAGCTGGTATGCAATATGACACAATGAAAGCTGAAGTAACAATTACTGTTACTAAAGATGGTCATGTTCTTAAAGCTGTTAATACACTTCCAGCCGACAAAGAATTCAACAATACATTCACTTCATCTCCAACACAAGCACAATTCCGCTTCACAAAACGTTTGGAAGGTAAGACTCTTGAAGCAAATGCCTTCACCTTCGAATTGCTTGAAAACGGCAATGTGATCCAAACTAAGAAGAATGCGGCTGATGGTTCAATCCAATTTGATTCAATCTCATATGCAACTGAAGGTACGCACACTTACACTGTACGTGAAGTAGCTGGAACAGATACCAACATTGATTATGATTCAATGAACGCAGTTGTGACTGTCAATGTCACAAAAGACGCTCAAACAGGTCTTCTGAACGCGGCAGTTACAATGCCTGAAGACACTGAGTTCAACAACTATGTGGTTGCTCCAGTTGTGACTAAGTTCGACTTTACTAAGAAATTGGCTGGTCGTGAACTTAAAGCAGGTGAATTCAGCTTCGTATTGAAAGATTCTACAGGTGCAGTAGTTGAAACAGTTAAGAATGATGCTGCTGGTAATGTTTCATTCTCTAACTTGTCATTCGACAACACTAAAGTAGGTACTCACACTTATACAGTAGAAGAAGTTATCCCAGCCAACAAAGAGTTTGGTATGACTTACGATAAGATGAAAGCTACTGTTACAGTTGAAGTTGCTAAGAACGGTCATTCATTGACTACGGTTACAAACGTATCTTCAACTGGTGGGGTTGATGCCAACGGTAATGCAACTGACGGTACTGCAGATAAAGAATTCAACAACAAAGTCACTCCTCCAGAAACTCCTGAATTCCAACCAGAAAAATTTGTCGTTTCTAAAGAGAAATATGACATTACTGGTGACAAGTTGATGGATGACGACGATGATGTACCTGGTAACGAGTACACAGCAACAAATGAGAATCCATATGTTGATGGTGTTAAAAACAACGAACCAGAAAACTTGAATACTAAGACTGTTGAACGCGGTTCTAAATTGGTATACCAAGTATGGCTTGATACTACTAAATTCACAGAAGCTAACAACATCCAATACGTTGGTGTATCTGATACATACGATGCAGAAAAATTGAACGTTAACGCTGCTGACATCAAAGCATACGATTCAGTAACTGGTGTAGACGTGACTGCTAAATTCGACATCAAAGTTGAAAATGGCACAATCACTGCAACTTCTAAAGATGAATTTATCAAAGATAAAGTAAACAATCCTGTTATCGATACTACTAAATTCGCATTTGGACGTTACTATAAATTTGATATCCCAGCAACTGTTAAAGAATCTGTTAAAGCTGGTGCTGATATTGAAAATACAGCCAACCAAACAGTTCACGTTTACAACCCAGTAAGCAAGACAGTTGAAAAACCTGAAAAACCAACCCAAAAACGTGTTAACAGCGTTCCAGTTCCAGTGGAAATGAACTTCACTAAACGTTTGGAAGGTCGTGAACT
>NZ_KV817346.1:145489-147713 GCF_001814615.1 Streptococcus sp. HMSC078H12
ACTTCACTAAACGTTTGGAAGGTCGTGAACTTCAAGCTAACGAATTCGAATTCGTATTGAAGAAAGACGGCGTTGAAGTTGAACGCGTGAAGAACGACGCTGCTGGTAAGATTGTCTTCAAGACTCTTAAATTTGGTCGCGATGATCTTGGTAAGACTTACAACTACACAGTAGAAGAAACTCCTGGTACAGATACAACTGTCAAATACGACACAATGGTTGCCACTGTTAAAGTTGTTGTTTCACACGACGGTACAGCTAAAGCAATCGTTGCCAACGTAACAGATGCTGCTGATAAAGAATTCAACAACCGTGTAACACCTCCAGAAGAACCTAAGTTCCAACCAGAGAAATACGTTGTTTCTAAAGCGAAATTCGATATCACTGGTACTAAACTCGTTGATGATGATTCTGAATTGACAGATAAATATGGTGAAACAAACAACAATCCATATGTTGATAATACAGACAACAACGAAGCTGAAAACTTGAATACCAAGACAGTTGAACGTGGATCTAAACTTTACTACCAAGTATGGTTGGATACAACTAAATTTGATGTAGCTAACAAAGACAACATCCAAACAGTAGGAATCACAGATAACTACGACAAGGATAAATTGACTGTTAATGCTTCAGACATCAAGGTTTATGATTCAGTAACTGGTGCAGATGTTACTAACAAGTTCGATATCACTGATAACAACGGTGTTCTTACAGCTAACCTTAAAGCTGGCTTTACTAAGTCACTTGGCGACGCTGAAAATACACAAATCATTGATACAACTAAGTTTGAATTTGGACGCTACTATAAATTTGATATTCCAGCAACAGTGAAAGACGATGTTGTAGCTGGTGCAGATATCGAAAACAAAGCAGCTCAAGTTGTTAACTACTACAACCCAGTAAGCAAGACAGTTGAAAAACCAAACAAACCAACTGAAAAACGTGTCAACAGTGTTCCAATCTCAGTAGAATTCAACTTCACTAAGAAATTGGAAGGTCGTGACCTTAAAGCTGGCGAATTCACATTCGAGTTGAAAGATAGCGACAATGTTGTGATTGCAACTGCAACCAACGATGCAGCTGGTAAGATTAAATTCTCTCCAGTAGAGTACACAAATAAAGCTGGTAAAACTGTTACAGCCCTTAAATACCAGAAGGGTCAAGAAGGTACTTACAAGTACACTGTAACAGAGGTTAAGGGTACAGATGCAACTGTCGATTACGATACAATGGCTGCTGTTGTAACTGTTACTGTTTCTCATGACGGTACAGCCAAAGCCTTGATCACAAATGTGACAGAACCTGCGGATAAAGAATTTAACAACACAGTTCGCCCTCCAGAAGAACCTAAGTTCCAACCAGAGAAATACGTTGTTTCTGAAGAGAAATTCGATATCACTGGTGATAAGCTCGTTGATGACGATAAAGAGTTGGCAGACAAGTACGCAGATACAAATGCGAACCCATACGCTGACGATGCCTCAAACAACGAAGCTCAAAACTTGAATACTAAGACTGTTAACCGTGGCGACAAGTTGGTTTACCAAGTATGGCTTGATACAACTAAATTCGACGCAGCTAACAAGGACAACATTCAATCAGTAGGAATCTCAGATGACTACGATGAAGCTAAATTGGAACTTGATGCTACTAAGATTAAAGCTTACGATTCAGTAACAGGTGATGATGTTACAGCTAAATTCGATATCACTGTGAACAACGGTGTGATTACTGCAACACTTAAAGATGGCTTCACTAAGTCACTTGGCGATGCAGAAAACACTCAAGTTATCGACACAACTAAATTCGCCTTCGGTCGTTACTACAAGTTCGACATCCCAACAACAGTTAAAGCTGATGTTCCTGGTGGTGCAGATATCGAAAATACTGCGGCTCAAGTAGTAAACTACTACAACCCAACAACTAAGAAAGTTGAAAAACCAAGCAAACCAACTGAAAAACGTGTTAACAACGTTCCAGTTGAAGTAGAATTCAACTTCACTAAACGTTTGGAAGGTCGTGAACTTAAAGCTAACGAATTCAGCTTCGTTCTTAAAGATTCAGAAGGTAAGACTCTTGAAACTGTAAGCAACGATGCGGCTGGTAACGTTAAGTTCTCTAAACTTGAGTTCAAGAAAGGCCAAGAAGGCGTACACAACTACACTGTAGAAGAAGTTAAAGGAAGCGACGCAACCGTTACATACGATACAATGAAAGC
>NZ_KV817347.1:0-262 GCF_001814615.1 Streptococcus sp. HMSC078H12
TCAAGCACTCCAGTTTCTGAAGCATCAACTAGTGAAGTAGTTTCTGAAACTTCAGCATCAGAAACACCAAAGAGTGAGGAAACCTCAAGCGCCCCAGTTTCAGAAGCATCAAACAGTGAAGTGGGATCCGAGACATCAGCATCAGAAACACCAAAGAGTGAGGCAAGTTCAAGCACTCCAGTTTCTGAAGCATCAACTAGTGAAGTGATCTCAGAGTCTTCAGTTTCAGGAACACCAAAGAGTGAGGCAAGTTCAAGCACTC
>NZ_KV817348.1:0-12225 GCF_001814615.1 Streptococcus sp. HMSC078H12
AACCACCCGTTAGACGGGTGGTTATGATTTATCGACAAGTTACCCACAGACTTATCCACAGGTGTGGAAAAGTCTGTTGATAGTGTTGAATCTTGATTTTTCAAGGTTTTATAAGAGAGATATTATTTAGGTTGTGAACAAGTTTATCCACAAGTAGTTGGGGCAAAGAGAGGATATTTTCATAAACGATATTAGTTAAATTCCTCGGAAACATTCGTCTTTTTCAAGAAAAAATATGCAAATTTCATAAAAAATAGCATTTTTAATCAAAATATGCTAAAATTATACAAAATAAAATGATGGAGGCTTCTCATGAAAGCGATTATTACAGTTGTAGGTAAGGACAAATCAGGTATTGTTGCGGGTGTTGCGACTAAGGTGGCAGAACTTGGCTTGAATATTGATGATATTTCTCAAACAGTTCTTGATGAATTCTTTACCATGATGGCGGTTGTATCATCAGAAGACAAACAAGATTTTACACACCTACGTGCTGAATTGGAAGCCTTTGGTGAGTCATTGAACGTTAAAATCAACATCCAAAGTTCAGCAATTTTTGATGCTATGCACAACTTGTAAGATAGGAGTAGCTTAAAATGGATATTAAACAGGTCACAGAAACCATTGCCATGATTGAGGAGCAGAACTTTGATGTTCGTACCATTACCATGGGGATTTCACTACTAGATTGTATCGATTCAGATATCGATAAGGCGGCGGAAAAAGTCTATAACAAGATTGTATCTAAGGCTAAGAATTTGGTAGCTGTTGGTGACGAAATTGCAGCTGAACTTGGTATTCCGATTGTTAATAAACGTGTGTCTGTTACTCCGATCTCAATCATCGGTGCGGCAACAGATGCAACAGACTATGTACCTTTTGCGAAGGCATTAGACCGAGCAGCTAAGGAAATCGGCGTTAACTTTATTGGTGGTTTCTCTGCACTCGTTCAAAAGGGCTACCAAAAAGGTGATGAGATTCTTATTAATTCTATTCCACGTGCGCTTGCAGAGACTGATTTTGTCTGCTCATCTGTCAACATTGGTTCAACAAAGACTGGTATTAACATGACAGCAGTACGTGACATGGGACGTATCATCAAAGAGGCTTCTGAGGCAGATCCAATGGGCCCAGGTAAATTGGTGGTCTTTGCTAATGCGGTTGAAGATAATCCATTTATGGCAGGTGCCTTCCACGGTGTTGGTGAGGCTGATGTTGTAATCAATGTTGGGGTTTCAGGTCCTGGTGTTGTGCAACGTGCAGTTGAGAAAGTTCCAGGTGAAAGTTTCGATGTTCTAGCTGAAACAGTTAAGAAGACCGCTTTCAAAATCACACGTGTTGGTCAGTTAGTTGGTCAAATGGCCAGCGAACGCCTTGGTGTCGAGTTTGGTATTGTAGATTTGTCTCTTGCGCCAACACCAGCAGTTGGTGATTCAGTAGCCCGTGTACTTGAAGCGATGGGTCTTGAAGTTGTTGGTACGCATGGTACTACTGCAGCTCTAGCCCTTCTTAACGACCAAGTTAAAAAAGGCGGTATCATGGCATGTAACCAAGTTGGTGGTTTGTCAGGTGCTTTTATTCCAGTTTCTGAAGATGAAGGTATGATTGCGGCGGTTCAGTCTGGTCATATCAACCTTGAAAAATTGGAAGCCATGACAGCTATCTGTTCTGTTGGTCTAGACATGATTGCTATTCCTGCTGATACGCCAGATACAACAATCGCGGCTATGATTGCTGATGAAGCGGCTATCGGTGTCATTAACCAGAAAACAACAGCTGTTCGTATCATTCCTTATGGTAAGGAAGGTGATATGTTGGAACTTGGAGGTCTTCTTGGTTATGCACCAGTAATGAAAGTAAACAAGGCTTCATCGGCTGATTTCATTGCGCGTGGTGGTCAAATCCCAGCTCCTGTTCACAGCTTTAAAAACTAAGCGGATGATAAATGCTTTGCCGATTGGTAAGGCATTTTCTGATGGTCTCGTTGGCTAGATAGTCGAGGGGATTTGTGCTATAATGAATTCAAAAATGACGGAAAGAAGGGGTGCTATGAGTAAGGTTAAGTTGTATATTGCGAGACACGGCAAAACGATGTTTAACACCATTGGTCGTGCACAAGGTTGGTCTGATAGCCCTTTGACCCCGTTCGGTGAAGAAGGTATTCGTGAATTGGGGGTAGGTCTGAAAGCAGCAGGTATCCCTTTCAAGGCCGCATATTCTAGTGATTCAGGTCGAACGATTCAAACTATGGATATCATTTTACGTGAGACGGGTTTAGAAACTATTCCTTATAAACGTGACAAACGTATTCGTGAGTGGTGTTTTGGTAGTTTAGATGGTGGCTATGACGGTGAACTTTTCTATGGTGTGCTACCGAGAACAGATGCTTTTCAAGGTAAAGATTTGCATGAGGTAACTTATCCTGAGCTTGCACAAGGTATTCTTGATGTGGATACGGCTGGTTGGGCAGAGTCTTGGGAAGTACTCAGAAAACGTATCTTAGAGGGATTTACAGCTATTGCAGAAGATCTTGAGAGGTCTGGTGGTGGTAATGCTATCGTCGTTAGTCACGGTATGACCATTGCAACCTTTGCTTGGTTAATTGATCCTTCTGTCGAGCATCCTTCATTGGACAACGGTTCGGTTACTGTTGTTGCTTATGAAAATGGTAAATTTACATTAGAAGCACTTGGCGATATGACTTATCGTCAGGTTGGGCGAGAGATAATAGAAAAAGAAAATGGTAAAAAATAACTATCCAAGTCGCCGTCAGGCGAAAAAGCAAACCAACTGGTTTTTGGTTATCAGTAGTGTCTTGATTGCTATGCTTTTGATTGCAGCAGGACTTTATTCAGTATTTGGTGTCAGTCGTACAGTCCAACAAACCAATGGATCGTCAGTAACAAAAAGTAGTAAACAAGCTACCGATGCGACTCAAAGCAAGGATACAAAGGGACTACCTGATGTATCGCCTAAAGACTGGCAATTGCTTTTGGTAAATCGAGATAATAAGTCTAAAGAACTTAACCCTGAGATTGCTGACGTTGATGGTGTTTCTGTAGATGCAAGAATTGCTAAGAACGTTAAGGAGTTTTTAGCGGCTGCTCAAGAAATTGATCCAAGTTATCACTTGATATCAGGTTATCGTAGTGTTGCTTATCAGACAGAACTTTATAACAGTTATGTTCAGCAGGAAATGGCTGCTGACCCAAGTTTGACGGAGTCTCAGGCGGAGAAAAAGGTTCAAACCTATTCACAACCACCAGGAGCGAGTGAACACCAAACAGGTCTTGCGATTGATATGAGTACTGTAGATAGCTTAAATGAAGCAGATCCAGATACAGTAGCTAAAGTCAAAAAATTGGCGCCGAAATATGGCTTTGTTCTTCGTTTTCCAGATGGTAAAACATCGTCAACGGGTGTAGGCTACGAGGATTGGCATTTCCGCTATGTTGGTAAAGAGTCAGCAGAGTATATGACTGAACATAATCTTACTTTGGAGGAATATTTGGCATTATTAAAGGAGAAAGCTAAGTGAGACGACGTTTTAAACTAAAAGCCTTCATTACCTTAGTTGTTGTTTTTGCTTTAGGTATTCTCTTACCTTTGATTCTTCATGCCTCTACAGATGATAATGCTCGTTCGGTAAAGGTTGCTTACACACAGCAAGAATTTATTGAGACCTTAGCTCCAACAGCTCAAAAGATGTCTAAAAACTATGGTGTACCTGCGTCTATTCTCCTTAGTCAAGCTGCATATGAGTCAAATTATGGTAGCAGTCTTTTATCTGTTAAATATCATAACATCTACAGTCTCCCTGCTCAGCCAGGTCAAGAACGTATTCGTTTAAAGGATAGTATCTACAGTAAAGGGAAATGGCAATACCAAAAGGTGGATTTTGCAGTTTTTAAGGATTGGTCAAGTTCTATGATGACTTATTTAGAAGAACTTCGCCAAGGAACGTGGGGCGAGTCAACCTATAAAGAGGTGGCAGGAACGACTAGTTATAAAGTTGCGGCAGAAAAACTACAAGCTGCGGGTTTTAGCAGTGATCCAGATTATGCCAAACACCTCATATCTATTATTGAGACCTATCATTTGTCAAAATATGATTGATAAGATTAGAGTGCCTCTGAGGTGCTCTTTTTTTGCTTTTCTAGGTCTTAAGATGTATTTTTAGCACTCTTATAAAAAGAGTGCTAATTTTTTGGTTTTTTGGGTTGACATGTTCAAGTTTAGGTGTATAATAGAATCATAAGTTAGCAGTCGATGTGTTAGAGTGCTAATAAATAGAAATGAGGTGACATCGTGATTACGCAAAGGCAAAACACTATTTTGAATTTGATAGTTGAGATGTTCACTCGTACACATGAACCGGTTGGTTCTAAAGCATTACAAGAATCAATTGATTCGAGTTCAGCGACCATTCGTAATGACATGGCCAAGCTTGAAAAGATGGGCTATCTTGAAAAAGCTCATACTTCTAGTGGGCGTATGCCAAGCCGAGCAGGTTTCCAGTATTTCGTCGCTAATTCTTTGAATCTTGATACGATTGATGAACAAGATGTTTATCAAGTGGTCAAGGCCTTTGATTTTGAAGCCTTTAAACTTGAAGATATCTTGGATGCAGCGGCGAAGCTGCTGGCAGAAATGACAGGATGTACAGCAGTGATTCAAGATGTGGAACCGACACGACAACGTCTGACTGGATTTGACATTGTTCATCTGTCCAATCACGACGCTTTAGCGGTTCTTACTCTAGATGAATCTAAGCCTGTGACAGTTCAATTTGCTATTCCAAAAAATTTCTTGTCTAGTGATTTGGAAATTCTTCATAAGCTTGTTCAAGAACGTTTTTTGGGAAACACTGTCTTAGATATCCATTACCGATTGAGAACTGAGATTCCTCAGATTGTGCAAAAATATTTCAAAATAACAGATAATGTTTTAGACTTGTTTGATTATATCTTTTCACAACTTTTTAAGGAATTGATTTTCATCGAAGGTAAGGTTGCATCATTGACTTATGCCGACTTAAAAACCTATCAATTTTTGGACAATCCACAACATGTGGCACTTGAGCTTCGATCAGCTATCTCGGATGATGAAGTGACCAAGATTTCGGTTGCAGAATCAACTGAAGAAGCGCTTGAAAATGTCACAGTTATGAGTCATAAATTCCTGATTCCTTATCGTGGGATGGCACTCATGCATGTGATTGGTCCAGTTGAAATGGATTATCGTCGCATGGTTAGTTTGGTCAATGTTATTAGTAGAGTTTTGGTTATGAAGTTGACGGATTATTACCGTTACCTCAATAGTAACCATTATGAAGTTAGCTAAGATACAACATTTAAAAAGTATAGAAAGAGGTGTATGCCTTGACTGAAGATATTAAAAAAGAAGAAGTGAAAGAAGAGGAAGCTACGGAGACAACTGAAGAAGTTGTAGAGGAAGTAAGTGAACCTTCTGAACTTGAAGAAGCCCAAGCGCGTGCCGAAGAATTTGAAAACAAATACCTTCGTGCCCATGCAGAAATGCAAAACATTCAGCGACGTGCAAATGAAGAACGTCAACAATTGCAAAAGTATCGTAGCCAAGATTTGGCAAAAGCAATTTTGCCATCACTTGATAACCTTGAACGTGCTCTTGCCGTTGAGGGCTTGACTGATGATGTCAAAAAAGGTTTGGAAATGGTGCAAGAAAGTTTAGTGCATGCTCTTAAAGAGGAAGGAATTGAAGAAATTCCAGCAGATGGTGATTTCGATCATAACTTCCACATGGCTATTCAAACAATGCCTGCAGATGATGAACATCCAGCAGACACGATTGCACAAGTTTTCCAAAAAGGATATAAACTCCACGAACGCGTCTTACGCCCAGCTATGGTGGTTGTATATAATTAATTGAAAACTTGTCCGAAATGACAGAAAACTATGAATGAAAGATAAAAAAGCAAAATAGAAATTAAAGTAAAAAGGGGAAAAACATATGTCTAAAATCATTGGTATTGACTTAGGTACAACAAACTCAGCAGTAGCAGTTCTTGAAGGAACTGAATCAAAAATTATCGCAAACCCAGAAGGTAACCGCACAACTCCATCTGTTGTGTCATTCAAAAATGGTGAAATCATCGTTGGTGACGCTGCAAAACGTCAAGCAGTAACAAACCCAGATACAATCATCTCTATCAAATCTAAGATGGGTACTTCTGAAAAAGTTTCTGCAAACGGTAAAGAATACACACCACAAGAGATTTCAGCTATGATTCTTCAATACTTGAAAGGTTATGCTGAAGATTACCTTGGTGAAAAAGTAACTAAAGCAGTTATCACAGTTCCTGCTTACTTCAACGATGCACAACGTCAAGCAACAAAAGACGCTGGTAAAATCGCTGGTCTTGAAGTAGAACGTATCGTCAACGAACCAACAGCAGCAGCCCTTGCTTACGGTTTGGATAAGACTGATAAAGAAGAAAAAATCTTGGTATTCGACCTTGGTGGTGGTACATTCGACGTATCTATCCTTGAACTTGGTGATGGTGTCTTTGACGTATTGGCAACTGCAGGGGATAACAAACTCGGTGGTGATGACTTTGACCAAAAAATCATCGACCACATGGTTGAAGAATTCAAGAAAGAAAATGGTATCGACTTGTCAACAGACAAGATGGCTCTTCAACGTTTGAAAGATGCAGCTGAAAAAGCTAAGAAAGACCTTTCAGGTGTCACTTCAACACAAATCAGCTTGCCATTCATCACTGCCGGTGAGGCTGGACCTCTTCACTTGGAAATGACATTGACTCGTGCGAAATTCGATGATTTGACTCGTGACCTTGTAGAACGTACGAAAACTCCAGTTCGTCAAGCCCTTTCAGATGCAGGTTTGAGCTTGTCAGATATTGACGAAGTTATCCTTGTCGGTGGTTCAACTCGTATCCCTGCCGTTGTAGAAGCTGTTAAAGCTGAAACTGGTAAAGAACCAAACAAATCAGTTAACCCTGATGAAGTAGTTGCCATGGGTGCTGCTATCCAAGGTGGTGTTATTACTGGTGATGTCAAAGACGTTGTCCTTCTTGACGTAACTCCATTGTCACTTGGTATCGAAACAATGGGTGGAGTGTTCACAAAACTTATTGACCGCAACACTACTATTCCAACATCTAAATCACAAGTCTTCTCAACTGCAGCAGACAACCAACCAGCCGTTGATATCCACGTTCTTCAAGGGGAACGCCCAATGGCAGCAGATAACAAGACTCTTGGACGCTTCCAATTGACTGATATCCCAGCTGCACCTCGTGGTATCCCACAAATCGAAGTTACTTTCGATATTGATAAGAACGGTATCGTATCTGTTAAAGCTAAAGACCTTGGAACTCAAAAAGAACAAACAATTGTCATTCAATCTAACTCTGGTTTGACAGACGAAGAAATTGAAAAGATGATGAAAGATGCTGAAGCAAATGCTGAAGCAGATGCAAAACGTAAAGAAGAAGTAGATCTTCGTAACGAAGTTGACCAAGCTATCTTTGCGACTGAAAAGACAATCAAAGAAACAGAAGGTAAAGGCTTCGATACAGAACGTGATGCTGCTCAATCAGCTCTTGATGACCTTAAGAAAGCTCAAGAATCAGGTAATCTTGATGACATGAAGGCTAAATTGGAAGCTCTTAACGAAAAAGCTCAAGCTCTTGCAGTTAAACTTTACGAACAAGCTGCAGCAGCACAACAAGCCCAAGCAAGAGCAGAAGGTGCACAAACAGCAGATAACTCAGGCGACGACGTCGTAGACGGAGAGTTTACTGAAAAATAAGATGCAAAGTCCGTTAAAACCTCACAGTGAAAAATAGGAAGATTTCTCTTTTTCACCAAGAGGTTAGGGGGTGCTCAGTTCGGTAAGGTATTGAGCTTAGCTAGTAAATGAAAAAAAGAAATCCAGAGGTTGCAACCCAGCCTCTGTTTTTCGGTAAAATATAGGGTGTTGCGTATGAAAAAAGTACTTTGTATCATTTATCCTAATTTTTCTCTTTATGAGATAACCGCTTTAACGAGTACTTTAGCTCTGTCTTTTGATATCACGATTGATTATGTTGCTTCAGATTATTCGATAGTGGTCTCTGAGGATGGCTTGCCCTGTCAACCAACGAAAACACTGGATCAAATCCGTATAGAAGAGTATTCTTGCGTGATTTTGCCAGGAATGGTAAATATAGGGCCTGCTCTACAGGATGAGAAATTGATTTCGTTTTTGAGGGGGCTTGGTGAGCAAAATATCCTAATTGCAGCTATTTCTTCAGCACCTCTTTTATTAGCGAAAGCAGGTCTGTTGAAGGACACGAAATTTACAGGTGGAATTTGGCAAAGCTTCTTTGACTATTTTGAATTTCTTCCACGTGAAAATTTCCAACCGAAAGTTCTTGTGCAAGATAAACAGATCATTACGGCTATCGGTTTTGCCCATCAAGAGTTTGCAAGAAGAGTGATTCTAAGTTTAGGCTTGGCAGCTAATACGGACAACTATTTTAAGGAACAGAATGAGTACCCAGAAGAGGATTTGATATTTACTCTATCAAACGAGGAATTTGATGAAGTGAAGCGAAGTATAGAAAATGCCCTCTAATGATTTACACGAAAATTATAGAAAGGAACAAAGAGTGTTCGTCGTTGAACACGGGCTATGGATTAAGCAAAAAAGATAGTTGGTTTCAAGGGACTAGGTGTTCATCTTCAAAACTATTACTTTGGCTTTCTCCATTAGATGCCCTTTGTATCTAAAATTATGAACAATACCGAATATTACGATCGTCTTGGGGTATCTAAGGATGCCTCTCAAGATGAAATTAAACGTGCCTATCGTAAGATGTCTAAGAAATACCACCCAGACATTAATAAAGAACCGGGTGCGGAAGAAAAATATAAAGAGGTTCAAGAGGCCTACGAAACTTTAAGTGATGACCAAAAACGTGCAGCCTATGACCAATACGGACCAGATGGTGCGAATGGTTTTGGTGGTCAAGGAGGCTTTGGTGGCTTCGATGGTGGTGCAGGCTTTGGTGGCTTTGAGGATATCTTCTCTAGCTTCTTTGGTGGTGGTGCTACTCGTAACCCGAATGCTCCACGTCAAGGTGATGATCTTCAGTACCGTGTCAACCTAAGCTTTGAAGAGGCGATTTTTGGTGCCGAAAAAGAAGTTCACTACAATCGTGAAGCGACATGTAAGACATGTTCGGGATCTGGTGCAAAACCTGGAACAAGCCCTGTAACTTGTGGTCGCTGTCATGGTCAAGGGGTTATCAATGTCGATACGCAAACACCACTTGGTATGATGCGTCGTCAAGTAACCTGTGATGTCTGTCATGGAACAGGTCAAGAAATTAAAGAGCCATGTCAAACTTGTCACGGAACAGGACATGAGAAACAAAGCCATAAAGTATCTGTCAAGATTCCAGCAGGTGTTGAAACAGGTCAACAAATCCGTCTTGCGGGTCAAGGTGAAGCTGGTTTCAATGGTGGTCCTTATGGAGACCTCTTTGTAATCATTAATGTTAATCCAAGCGATAAGTTTACTCGTGATGGATCAACAATTTACTATACACTTAACATTTCCTTTGTCCAAGCAGCTCTTGGTGATACTGTCGAAGTACCAACAGTTCACGGAAATGTTGAGATGACTATTCCAGCAGGAACTCAAACAGGCAAAACTTTCCGTCTAAAAGGAAAGGGTGCTCCACGTCTTCGTGGAGGTTCACAAGGAGACCAACACGTTACAGTTAAGATTGTAACTCCTACGAAGCTAAACGATGCTCAAAAAGAAGCTCTCCTTGCCTTTGCCAAAGCAAGTGGTGATGAAAAAATCGCACCACAGAAAAAAGGTTTCTTCAATAAAGTAAAGGATGCCTTAGAAGATTTATAAAGGAAGGACGCTGAAGGCGTCTTTTTCTTTTTTGCCAGAAACTGTATGGGGTCAGTTGGTGATCGACCTACTTTTTATCCTTGAAAAAATCTGATATGATAATTTTATGGTTAGATACAAAGCGACAATTTCCTATGATGGTACACTTTTCTCAGGTTTTCAAAGACAACCAAATGCACGTTCTATTCAAGAAGAACTTGAAAAGACTCTCTTACGGTTAAATAGCGGTACACCTGTCACCGTTCATGGAGCGGGGCGTACAGATGCAGGTGTTCATGCCTATGGACAAGTTATCCACTTCGATTTGCCCCAGGAGCGGGATCCAGAGAAGTTACGTTTTGGTTTAGATACGCAATGTCCAGATGACATTGATGTTGTTAGTATTGAACTTGTATCAGAAGAATTTCATGCACGATACAATAAACACAGTAAAACTTATGAGTTCCTAGTAGATGCAGGGCGACCTAAGAACCCTATGATGCGTAATTATGCGACCCACTATCCCTACCCTCTAAGTTTAGCACCTATGCAGGAGGCTGCTAAGGATTTGGTCGGCACACATGATTTTACAGGCTTCACAGCTTCAGGAACTTCTGTAGAAAATAAAGTACGCACAATTACACAAGCTAGTGTATCTATCGATGAGAAAACTGGATTTTATATCTTTACTTTTTCTGGCAATGGTTTTCTCTATAAGCAAGTTAGAAATATGGTCGGCACCTTGTTGAAGATTGGCAATGGTCGCATGCCTGTTTCGCAAGTTAAGACAGTGTTGGAAAGTCGTGATCGTAATCTTGCAGGACCAACGGCAGCAGGAAATGGGTTATATTTGAAGGAGATTAGATATGAGTGATGAATTGATTTTAGCGATTTCAGGGAATGATATTTTTAGTGGTGGCGGACTTCATGCAGACTTAGCGACGTTTACCACTAATAAACAACATGGATTTGTGGCTCTTACCTGTCTGACAGCTATGACTGAGAATGGTTTTGAGGTCATTCCGGTTGATACTAATGTTTTTAAACAACAACTTGACTCACTAAAAGATGTCCCATTCTCAGCAATAAAAATTGGTTTGTTGCCTAACGTTGAAATCGCAGAATTAACGTTGGATTTTGTTAAAAAACATTCTGATATTCCAATTGTCTTGGATCCTGTTTTAGTATGTAAGGAGACTCATGACGTTGAAGTTTCTCAACTACGTGATGAATTGGTTAAATTTTTCCCTTATATTACGGTTATCACTCCGAACTTACCTGAAGTCGAATTGCTTATAGATAGAAAGGTTAAGACTCTTGATGACATGAAGCATGCGGCTAGCTATCTCAATGAATTAGGTGCTAAGACTGTCGTTGTCAAAGGTGGAAATCGCTTGGATGGTAATAAAGCGATAGATGTCTTTTATGATGGAACAGACTACAAATTGTTTGAAGAAGCTGTGCTAGACAAAAACAATACTGGTGCAGGATGTACATTTGCTTCAAGTATAGCTAGTGAATTAGTTAAAGGATGTTCAGAAACTGAAGCTGTGGCAAATGCTAAAGCCTTTGTTTATGAATCAATTAAACAGTCAAATGAATTTGGAGTAGTTCAATATGCAAAATAAGAAAACAAAAGAGCTAACATTATTAGCTATCTTAACGGCTTTATCAGTGACCTTTGGATTCGTAGCTAAAATTCCGACTCCAACAGGACTCTTAACGTTGGTAGATGCAGGAATCTACTTTACAGCCTTCTATCTTGGCAAGAAAGAAGGGGCAATTGTGGGAGGACTATCTGCATTTTTGATAGATTTGCTATCATCTGCTCCGCAGTGGATGTTTATCAGTTTGTTAATCCATGGTGCACAGGGTTATTTTGCTGGATTTAAAGGTAATTATCGTATCCTAGGCCTTCTGATTGCTACAATTGTGATGGTGGGTGGTTATGCACTTGCCTCAGTATTTATGTATGGAACAGGAGCTTCAATCGCAGAAGTGATCCCTAATTTCTGCCAAAACGCTCTCGGCCTAGTCGTTGGATGGGTATTGTATCAAGGATTCAAAAAGGTTCAATCTAAAAAAGGTTAATAGTTTTACTAAACCCTATTGACAAGTATTGATTTGGGTGATAAGATATAAAAGTTGTCTTAACTGACTTGCCACAAACTTGAAAAGGTTCCAAAACTTTAAAAAAGTTATTGACAAGACAGGTCAGAGATGATATTATAAATAAGCTGTTTCGCGAGAGACAGCGGACACGAGAAGTAAAAAAACTTCAAAAAAAGTGTTGACAAGGCATTCTAGATTTGCTAGAATATAGAAGTTGTC